>NZ_JBIAHP010000018.1:52731-163714 GCF_042870715.1 Streptomyces sp. NPDC006463
GTGCGCCCCTTCGCGGGGCGCACCGGCCGTCGTGGTGCCGGGGGTGGGGCTCGATCAGCCGAAGACCGGGCCGGTGTACTTCTCGCCCGGCCCCTGGCCCGGCTCGTCCGGGACGATCGAGGCCTCACGGAAGGCGAGCTGGAGCGACTTCAGGCCGTCGCGCAGCGGGGCGGCGTGGAAGGAGCTGATCTCGGTGGCGCTCGCGGTGACCAGGCCGGCCAGGGCCGTGATCAGCTTGCGGGCCTCGTCGAGGTCCTTGTGTTCGGAATCCGGCTTGTCCAGGCCCAGGTTGACCGCCGCGGCGCTCAGCAGGTGCACGGCCACCGTGGTGATCACCTCGACCGCGGGGACGTCCGCGATGTCGCGGGTCATGGCGTCGTAATCGGGGGCGGCGTCGGCAGCGGGGTCGGCGGGGAGGGTCGCGTCAGTCATGCTTCACACGATAAGCCGGTCGGCGGGTGCCCCCGACCGGAGCACCGGGTGAGCGGCTCCGGCGCGGAATGCTATATTGGGTCACGACCGGCCGGAGACGTATGTCCCCGGCCCACAAGTGGAGGCTCCGATCTCCCACCCGACCACCCTCACGGGAGGCGGGTCACCGGTCAGGCGGCATCCATCGTTCCGTACGGACGATGGAAAGCTGCCCGAGTCTGCGCCCCGCGGTTCGCACGCGGCGGTGCTCCGGTCGTTTTGGAGCCCCTGCCTGTGCCCGGCGGGGCTTTTTTCATTCTCCCCGCTGCGGTCGGTCTGACGGAAATACACGTCAGCGGCTGTCTGCCAGGCAGTCGTCTGGTGCTACCGAGGAGGATCCATCAGCACCGAGCCCCGCATCAACGACCGGATTCGCGTTCCCGAGGTACGGCTTGTCGGTCCCAGCGGCGAGCAGGTCGGCATCGTGCCGCTTGCCAAGGCGCTTGAGCTCGCGCAGGAGTACGACCTCGACCTGGTCGAGGTCGCGGCGTCCGCACGCCCGCCGGTCTGCAAGCTCATGGACTACGGCAAGTTCAAGTACGAGTCGGCCATGAAGGCCCGTGAGGCGCGCAAGAACCAGGCGCACACGGTCATCAAGGAAATGAAGCTCCGGCCGAAGATCGACCCGCACGACTATGACACCAAGAAGGGTCACGTCGTTCGGTTCCTCAAGCAGGGCGACAAGGTCAAGATCACGATCATGTTCCGTGGTCGCGAGCAGTCCAGGCCGGAACTCGGCTACCGACTGCTGCAGCGCCTCGCTTCGGACGTCGAGGACCTCGGGTTCATCGAGTCGAACCCGAAGCAGGACGGCCGAAACATGATCATGGTCCTCGGTCCGCACAAGAAGAAGACCGAGGCCATGGCCGAAGCCCGCGAGGCGCAGGCCGCCCGCAAGGCCGAGCGCCAGGGTGTCGCCCTCACCGGCGACGAGGCTCCTTCCGGGGAGGCCGCCGAGGTGGAGGCCACCGAGGTTGCCGAGGTCGAGGCCACCGAGGCTGTCGCCGACGAGGCGCCCGCCCAGGAGCCGAACACCGAGGCCTGATTCCGGGGCAGCCCGCCTCGGATCACCGATACAACATGACGCTCCCACGAACCGGTCCGGTACCGGACCGGTGGGAGCGCCACCGACGAGGAGATAACGGCGCTATGCCGAAGAACAAGACGCACAGCGGTTCCAAGAAGCGCTTCAAGATCACCGGCTCCGGCAAGGTGCTCCGTGAGCGCGCCGGCAAGCGCCACCTGCTCGAGCACAAGTCGTCCCGTGTCACCCGCCGCCTCACCGGCACCGCGGAGATGGCCCCCGGCGACGCCGCGAAGATCAAGAAGCTTCTCGGCAAGTGACGTCCTCCGCTCCCCCTGCCGGGAGCGGTGACGTCAAGACCGGGACCCCATCGAATTCGGGCCGTGTGAAGACACCCACGGCCCCGCTACAAGGAGTTAAAAAGTGGCACGCGTCAAGCGGGCAGTAAACGCCCACAAGAAGCG
Organism: Streptomyces sp. NPDC006463; assembly: GCF_042870715.1. Taxonomy (NCBI): domain Bacteria; kingdom Bacillati; phylum Actinomycetota; class Actinomycetes; order Kitasatosporales; family Streptomycetaceae; genus Streptomyces; species Streptomyces sp. NPDC006463. The sequence continues at coordinate 54,691 of NZ_JBIAHP010000018.1, forward strand.
CCGGGCAATCCTCGAGGCGGCCTCCGGCTACCGCGGTCAGCGTTCGCGCCTGTACCGCAAGGCCAAGGAGCAGGTCACCCACTCGCTGGTCTACAACTTCAACGACCGCAAGAAGCGCAAGGGCGACTTCCGTCAGCTGTGGATCCAGCGCATCAACGCCGCTGCCCGCCAGAACGGCATGACGTACAACCGCCTCATCCAGGGTCTGAAGGCCGCCAACATCGAGGTGGACCGCAAGATCCTCGCCGAGCTGGCCGTCAACGACGCCAACGCGTTCGCCGCGCTGGTCGAGGTCGCGCAGAAGGCCCTCCCGGCCGACGTCAACGCCCCCAAGGCTGCTGCGTAAGGCTTTGCCGGCCGCGTAAAGCAGTCGGCACCCACGGACCCGCAGGCGATTGCCTGCGGGTCCGTGTGCGTTCGCCCCGCACCTTAGGGGCACCCCCGCCCGCGACCCCGCGCCCCGCGCGAGAGAGAACCCTGAGACCATGCGCACCCCCGCCGAGCTGATCTCCCCCCGATCCCCGCGGGTGGCCGCCGCCAGGCGACTGGCGCGCCGGAACTTCCGCACCAAGGAGCGCCGGTTCATCGCCGAGGGCCCGCAGGCGGTCCGCGAGGCCGTCGAGCACCGCGGCCCGGCGGGTGCGTCGACCCTGATCGAGCTGTTCGCGACCGTCGAGGCCGCCGAGCGCTACTCCGAGATCGTCGACGCCGCCCTGAGCGCGGGCGCCCGCGTGCACTACGCCTCCGACGAGGTGCTCGCCGAGGTCTCGCAGACCGTCACCCCGCAGGGCCTCGTCGGCGTCTGCCACTTCCTGGACTCGCCCTTCGAGGACATCCTGGCGGCCCGGCCGAAGCTCGTCGCCGTCCTCGCGCACGTCCGCGACCCCGGCAACGCCGGTACCGTGCTGCGCTGCGCGGACGCCGCCGGCGCGGACGCGGTGGTACTGACCGACGCCTCCGTGGACCCCTACAACCCCAAGTCCGTACGGGCCTCCGTCGGCTCCCTCTTCCACCTCCCGGTGGCGGTCGGCGTCCCCGTGGAGAAGGCCGTCGAGGGCCTGCGGGCGGCGGGCGTGCGGATCCTGGCGGCCGACGGGGCGGGCGAGGACGACCTCGACGCCGAGCTGGACGCGGGCACCATGGGGACCCCCTCGGCCTGGGTCTTCGGCAACGAGGCCTGGGGTCTGCCGGAGGAGACCCGGGCCCTCGCGGACGCCGTCGTACGGGTCCCGATCCACGGCAAGGCCGAGAGCCTGAACCTCGCGACGGCCGCCGCCGTGTGCCTGTACGCCTCCGCGCGTGCACAGCGGGCTCCCGGAGGGTGCCGCTCCGTGACCCCCAGCTAGTAATGTGGCGGCCCGGGGGGCCCACTGCGCTACTCGGAGATGTGGGGTACGGGGACATGACCGTCGGTACGAACAGCTCACCCGGCGCCGCGGGGGCCGCGGGCGCCGCGGACGCGGCCGAGGGGTGGTTCCCGCAGGCCCGGGCGCACGTGCAGGGCACCGCGGCCGCGCAGCCCGCCGCCGGCCCGCCCCGCGCGGACGCCCGCGACGGACTGCCGGCGGTACCGCCGCAGGCGGCCTCGGGCGGGCGGGGCCACGGCCCCGTGGTCCGCACCGGTGCGTTCCCGCAGACCGACGGCGCCCCGGCCGCCCCGGCGTACGCGGGCGAGGGGTTCGGGATCGATCCCGACGAGCTGCCCGACGGACTGGTCGTCGCCGACGCCACCGGGCGGGTCATCTGCTTCAACCGGGCCGCCGCCCGGATGACCGCCACCGACCCCCGGCAGGCCCTCGGGGCGCCCATCGGCCGGGCGCTGCCGCTGGAGGACCTCGAAGGCCGCCGCTGGTGGGCGCTGACCGATCCGTACGGCGGCCTCGCCACCCGCCGCGGCCAGCCCGAGCGCAACCTCCTGCTCCCCGGCGGGCGCGAGGTGCTGGTCTCCGCCCGGTACGTCCGCACCCACCCCACGGGCCCGCTGCGCCGCCTCGTCGTCACCCTGCGCGGCACCGAGGCCCGCCGCCGTACCGAGCGCAGCCACGCCGAGCTGATCGCCACCGTCGCCCACGAGCTGCGCTCCCCGCTCACCTCCGTCAAGGGGTTCACCGCGACCCTGCTCGCCAAGTGGGAGCGGTTCACCGACGACCAGAAGCGGCTGATGCTGGAGACCGTCGACGCCGACGCCAACCGCGTCACCCGCCTCATCGCCGAGCTCCTCGACATCTCCCGCATCGACTCCGGCCGCCTGGAGGTGCGCCGCCAGCCGGTCGACATCGCCACCGCCGTCGGCCGCCACGTCCAGGCGCTCACCGCGAACGGCCAGGCCCCCGAGCGGTTCCTCGTACGGGTGAGCCGCCCGCTCCCCGACCTGTGGGCCGATCCGGACAAGATCGACCAGATCCTCGGCAACCTCCTCGAAAATGCGGTGCGCCACGGCGACGGAACGGTCACCATCGACGTATCGCCGCACGAGAAGGGAACCGCCGTCACCGTGACCGACGAAGGCCCCGGGATCCCCGAGGAGTCGATGGGCCGCGTCTTCACCCGCTTCTGGCGGGGGAGCAAGCGCGGCGGCACCGGCCTGGGCCTTTACATCGTCAAGGGCATCGTGGAGGCGCACGGCGGCACCATCACGGTCGGCCGCGGCCCCGGCGGCGGCGCCGAGTTCCGATTTATCCTGCCCGTGAGCGCCCCGGCGTACCTCACGCAGTAGCACTGCGGAGCGTCTCGCCAGGCGGCCCACGGGCCCCCTTCACCCCCAGCGACCTTTAGACTCGTCCTTTGGCACCTTTGTGTCCTCGTGGCGAGCGTGTCGGTCGAGCGCGCCGCGCGGGGATCCACCAGCCAGCCATCGGAAGTACGGGAAGAGATGTCGGCACCGAACAAGTCGTACGACCCTGTCGAGGTCGAGGCACTGAAACCGGAAGAGATCGAGCGCATGCGGGACGAGGCGCTCGCCGCCTTCGCGTCCGCCGGCGACCTCGACGCGCTGCGTGAGGCGAAGACCGCGCACATGGGCGACCGCTCGCCCCTGGCGCTCGCCAACCGCGAGATCGGCGCCCTGCCGCCCCAGGCCAAGGCCGAGGCGGGCAAGCGCGTGGGCCAGGCCCGCGGGGCCGTGAACAAGGCCTTCGGGGCCCGCACGGTCGAGCTCGAAGCCGAGCGCGACGAGCGGGTGCTGGTCGAGGAGGCCGTGGACGTCACGCTGCCCTACGACCGCGTTCCCGCCGGCGCCCGGCACCCCCTGACCACGCTGATGGACCGCATCGCGGACATCTTCGTGGCCATGGGGTACGAGGTCGCCGAGGGGCCCGAGGTCGAGGCGGAGTGGTTCAACTTCGACGCGCTCAACTTCACGCCCGACCACCCGGCGCGCCAGATGCAGGACACCTTCTTCGTCCGGGGGCCGGAAGGCACCGAGGGCGACGAGTCCGGCGTCGTGCTGCGCACCCACACCTCCCCGGTGCAGGCGCGCTCGCTGCTGGAGCGCAAGCCGCCCGTCTACATCGTGTGCCCGGGCCGGGTGTACCGCACCGACGAGCTCGACGCGACGCACACCCCGGTCTTCCACCAGGTCGAGCTGCTCGCCGTGGACGAGGGCCTGACCATGGCCGACCTCAAGGGCACCATGGACCACATGGTCCAGGAGCTGTTCGGCGAGGGCACCACCACGCGCCTGCGCCCGCACTTCTTCCCCTTCACCGAGCCGTCCGCCGAGATGGACATGCAGTGCTACGTGTGCCGCGGCGCGTCGGTGGGCAACCCCGACCGTCCGTGCCGTACCTGCTCCAGCGAGGGCTGGATCGAGCTCGGCGGCTGCGGCATGGTCAACCCCAAGGTGCTCATCGCCTGCGGTGTGGACCCGGAGAAGTACAGCGGGTTCGCCTTCGGGTTCGGCATCGAGCGGATGCTGATGTTCCGTCACAACGTAGAAGACATGCGAGACATGGTCGAGGGTGACGTTCGCTTCACCCGGCCGTTCGGGAGTGAGATCTGATGCGCGTCCCGCTTTCCTGGCTGCGGGAGTACGTCGACCTCCCCGCGGGTGAAACCGGCCGTGACGTGGCCCACAAGCTCGTCGACGCCGGCCTCGAGGTCGAGACCGTCGAGCAGCTCGGCGGCGGGCTCAAGGGCCCGCTCGTCGTCGGTCAGGTGCTGACCATCGAGGAGCTGGAGGGCTTCCGCAAGCCGATCCGCTTCTGCACGGTCGACGTCGGCCGGGCCAACGGCACCGGCGAGCCGCAGGAGATCGTCTGCGGCGCCCGGAACTTCGCCGTCGGCGACAAGGTCGTCGTGGTCCTGCCCGGCGCGGTCCTGCCCGGCGACTTCGCGATCGCCTCGCGCAAGACGTACGGCCGCACCTCGCACGGCATGATCTGCTCCGGCGACGAGCTGGGCATGGGCGACGACGGCACGCACGGCATCATCGTGCTGCCGCCCGAGCACGAGGTCGGCACCGACGCGATCGAGCTGCTCCAGCTCGTCGACGAGGTCCTCGACATCGACATCACCCCGGACCGCGGCTACTGCATGTCCATGCGCGGTGTCGCCCGCGAGGCGGCGACCGCGTACGGCCTGCCGCTGCGCGACCCGGCACTGCTCGACGTCCCGGCGCCGAACTCGTACGGCTACCCGGTCAAGGTCGACGACCCGGCCGGCTGCGACCGCTTCACCGCCCGGACGGTGACCGGCCTCGACCCCGACGCGCGCTCCCCGATCTGGCTCACCCGCCGCCTCCAGAAGGCCGGCATGCGCCCGATCTCGCTCGCCGTGGACATCACCAACTACGTGATGCTCGAGCTCGGCCAGCCGCTGCACGCCTACGACCGCGCCAGCATCGAGGGCGCCATCGGTGTCCGCCGCGCCGAGCAGGGCGAGAAGTTCACCACCCTCGACGGGGTCAAGCGCACGCTCGACGCCGAGGACCTGGTGATCACCGACAACAGCGGGCCGATCGGCCTCGCCGGTGTCATGGGCGGCGCCAACACCGAGATCGCCGACTCCGTGACCGACCCCGAGACGGGCGCCGTCACCGGGACCACGGACGTCGTCATCGAGGCCGCGCACTTCGACTCCGTGTCGATCTCGCGCACCGCCCGCCGCCTGAAGCTCTCCTCGGAGGCCTCCAAGCGCTTCGAGCGGGGCGTCGACCCGCTCGCCGCCGCCGCGGCCGCGCAGCGGACCGTCGACCTGCTCGTGCTCCTCGCGGGCGGCACCGCCGAGGCCGGCGTCACCGAGTTCCTCGCCCCGGGCGCCCCGCGCACCATCGCGATGAGCGCGGACCACCCGGACCGGGTCGCGGGCATGGACTACGGCCGCGAGACCGTCGTACGCCGTCTCCAGGAGATCGGCTGCGACGTCTACGGCCAGGACGAGCTCGTCATCACCGTCCCCTCGTGGCGGCCCGACCTCGCCGAGCCCAACGACCTCGCCGAAGAGGTCATCCGGCTGGAGGGCTACGGGAACCTCCCGTCGACCCTTCCGCAGGTGCCCTCCGGCCGCGGTCTGACCGCGCGGCAGCAGCTGCACCGCCGGGTGGGCCGCGCGCTGGCCGGTGCGGGCTACGTCGAGGCGCTGAGCTACCCGTTCATCGGTGAGGGCGTCTTCGACCAGCTCCAGCTCCCCGCGCACGACGCCACCCGTCAGGTCGTCAAGCTGGTCAACCCGATCTCCGACGAGGAGCCGGCGCTGCGCACCACGCTGCTGCCGGGTCTGCTCGGCGCGCTGCGCCGCAACGACAGCCGGGGCAGCCACGACCTCGCGCTCTTCGAGACCGGTTCGGTCTTCCGGGCCGCCGCGCGGCCGGGTGTCGCCGTACGGCTGCCCGTCGACCGGCGCCCCACGGACGAGGAGATCGCCACCCTGAACGCGGCCCTGCCCGCGCAGCCGCGGTACGCCGCGGTCGTGCTGGCCGGTGCGCGCGAGCAGGCCGGCTGGTGGGGCAAGGGCCGCCCGGCCGACTGGGCGGACGCGGTCCAGGCCGCGCGCTCGCTGGCGGTCGAGGCCGGCGCCGAGCTCGTCGTCCGCCAGGGCCAGTACGGCCCCTGGCACCCGGGCCGGTGCGCCGAGCTGCTCGTCACCCTGGACGGGGTGGAGACGGTCATCGGCCACGCCGGTGAGCTGCACCCGCGAGTCGTCAAGGCGATGGGCCTGCCGGCCCGCACCAGCGCGATGGAGCTCGACCTGGACCGCCTCGCGGCGGCCGGTGGCGACGCCCTCCAGGCGCCCCGGATCTCCTCCTTCCCGGTGGCGACCCAGGACGTCGCGCTGATCGTGGACGCGTCGGTTCCGGCGGCTTCCGTCGAGGCCGCTCTGCGCAAGGGCGCGGGTGAACTCCTCGAATCGCTGCGGCTGTTCGACGTGTTCACCGGTGAGCAGGTCGGCGAGGGCAAGAAGTCCCTGGCGTACGCGCTGCGCTTCCGCGCGGCGGACCGCACGCTGACGGCGGAGGAGTCCACGGCGGCCCGTGACGCGGCCGTGGCCCTGGCGGGCGAGCGGACCGGGGCGGTGCTCCGGGGCGCGTAGCGCCCGCTGCGAGGCCTGTCGAGGGGCGCATCCGGACCACCGGATGCGCCCCTCATCCGTTCGGGTGACCGCGCTGAGCGCCGGTGGGTCGGGTGCCGGTTCCGCCGGGGCCCGGCGACCAACCGGGCGCCGGCGGAACCGGGACGCCGCCCGCCTGCCGTGGAGTGTCGGGCAGACAGCAGGACGGGCGGCGCGGTGACGGGTCGTCGCACTGTACGAGGGGGAGCCGACGACCCGAGCTGCCTCTTGGCGAGGCCCTTAAGTGAACCGCCGAACGGCCCGTCTGCGGCAGGGTGCGTATCGCATTTATGCGCGTACACGGTTCACACCCCGTGTGAACCGCGCACCCACTAGCCTGAGAACGACGAGCCCTTGGAGCGGCCCATGCAGCCCAATGTCCTGCTCGACGCCCTCCTCGCCGAGGCGGGAATGTCCCACGCCGGACTCGCCGCGTACGTGAACCAGGCAGGCCGCGCCCGCGGACTCGCCCTGCGCTACGAACACACCGCCGTCGCCCGGTGGTTGAAAGGCCAGCGGCCCCGCGGCCAGGTCCCCGACCTGATCTGCGAGGTGCTCGGCGGCCGGCTGCGGCGGCCCGTCGGGCTGGACGACGTCGGGTTCGGCGTGCCCGGCCAGGCCGCCTCCGCGCACGCCTCCCCGCTGAGCGGCTTCGTCGACCGGGCGGCGGCCCTGTGGCGTTCCGACGGGCAGGCCCGGCCCCAGCTGCTCACCGCCGAGGCGGTCACCGGAACGCCCGCCGTCATCCCCGTCTGGGAATGGGAGAACCCGCCCGAGGACGCCGACGTCTCCCGCGAGGGCCCGGACCGGATCGGGCCCGAGCACATCGAGATCCTGCGGGCCGCCCGTGCGCACTACGAGCTGATGTACCGCCGGGCCGGCGGGGTGGCCACCCGGGACCGCATAGTCCGCTTCCTCGGCAGCGAGACGGCGCCCATGCTGCGCGGCAGCTACCCCGACGCGCTCGGCCGACGGCTGCACCGGGCCACCGGGTCCCTCGTGGCGGTGGCGGGGATCTGTGCGTACGACTCGGACGCCCACGGGCTCGCCCAGCGCTACTTCCACCAGGCCCTGCGCCTGGCCAAGGCGAGCGGGGACCGCGGCCTCGGGGCGTACGTCATCGCGCTGATCGTCAACCAGTCCCTGCACCTGCGCGAGTACCGCCAGGCCGTGGCCTTCGCCGAGGCCGCGCTGCGTGCCGCCGGCCGGCACACCACCCCGGCGCTGGCCGCCGACCTGTACGCCATGCAGGCCAAGGCCTACGCCCAACTGGGCGACACCCGCGCCGCGTTGGCCTGCATCCGGCACGCGGAGGCGGCGGCCGAGCGGATCAGGCCGGGCACCGAACCGGACGAGACCGGCTACGTACAGCCGGGGCTCGTCAACGTCCAGGTCGCCGAGGCGCTGCTCGGGCTGGGGGACCTCGCCGCCGCGCACGAGCAGGCGACCGCCGCCGTCGGCACCCCGGCGCACGACCGCGGCCGCGTGCACCGGCTCGCGATGCTGTGCGAGATCCAGCTGCGCCAGGGAGAGGCGGACCGGGCGGTGGCGGCCGCGGCCGAAATGGCCGAGCGGGCCAAGGGGATGGAGTCGCTGCGGCTGCGCGACCGGCTGCGGGCGGTCCGCGAACAGCTGCTGACCAGCGGTTGTTCCGGCGCGGAGGAGACCGCGCAGCTCATCGACGGGGCGTTGCGCGTTCCCCTGTGACGGCGTGAACTGCTGCCATGTTGCCACCAATTCGAACGGAAGGTGGCACAGCCGTGCAGTGGACCAACCTGAGTGAGCAAACTGTGTACAAGAACCGCTGGTTCGACGTGAATCTCGCCGATGTGGAACTCCCCGACGGCCGGCACCTGGACCACTTCGTGATCCGGCTGCGCCCGGTCGCCGCCGCCACGGCCGTCAACGAGGCCAACGAGGTGCTGCTGCTGTGGCGGCACCGCTTCATCACCGACAGCTGGGGGTGGGAGCTGCCCGCCGGGGTGGTCGAGGACGGGGAGTCCGCCCTGGCCGCGGCCGCGCGGGAGATGGAGGAGGAGTCGGGCTGGCGCCCCGGCCCGCTCCACCACCTCATGACCGTCGAGCCGTCCAACGGGCTGACCGACGCCCGCCACCACCTCTACTGGGCGGACGGGGCCACGTACACCGGTCATCCCGAGGACGACTTCGAGTCCTCACGCCGCGAATGGGTCCCGCTCGAACGCGTACCGGACATGATCGCGCGCGGGGAGATCCCGGCCGCCAACATGGCGGCCGGGCTGCTGCTCCTGCACCACCTCAGGCTGGGCAGGCCGTAGTACTCAGCCGTACGGGTAGAAGCCCGCGCCCGACTTGCGGCCCAGGCGGCCCGCGTCGACCATCCGCTGGAGCAGCGGGGGAGCGGCGTACAGGGGCTCCTTGTACTCCGCGTACATGGAGTCGGCGATCGAGGCGATGGTGTCCAGGCCGATCAGGTCGGACAGCTTGAGCGGGCCCATCGGGTGGGCGCAGCCCAGTTCCATGCCGTTGTCGATGTCCTCGCGGCTCGCGATGCCGGACTCGAACATCCGGATCGCGGACAGCAGGTACGGGACGAGGAGTGCGTTGACGACGAAGCCGGAACGGTCCTGGGCGCGGACCGCGTGCTTGTTCAGCACGTCCCGCACCAGGGCCTCGGCCCGCTTGACGGTCTCCTCGCCCGTCGTCAGCGCCGGGATCAGCTCGACGAGCTTCTGGACCGGGGCCGGGTTGAAGAAGTGGATGCCGATGACCTGGCCGGGCCGCGAGGTCGCGACGGCCAGCTTGACCAGCGGGATCGAGGAGGTGTTGGAGGCGAGGATCGCGTCCGGGCGGGTGATCACCTGGTCGAGGACCTGGAAGATCTCCGTCTTGACCTGCTCGTTCTCGACGACGGCCTCGATGACGAGGTCGCGGTCGGCGAACTCGCCGAGGTCGGTGGTGAAGGTGAGGCGGGCCAGGGTGGCGTCCCGCTCCTCCTCGCTGATCTTGCCGCGTTCGGCGGCCTTCATCAGGGAGCTGTGCAGCCGGGTGCGCCCGATCTCCAGGGCCTCGCCGGTGGTCTCGGCGACCTTCACCTCAAGACCGCTGCGGGCGCACACCTCCGCGATGCCCGCGCCCATCTGGCCGCAGCCCACTACGCCGACCCGTGTGATGTCGGTCGGGAGGGTAGAGAGGTCCGTCACTTCGTGCCTTTCGCTGCTCATCCATCGCGGGTCCCCCGGGCCTGGCAGTGGTAACTGCGTTCCGGCGCCCGCCACGCCCCCCGACGTTACCCCTGACCTTGCCCGCGGTGGCGGGCCGGGGCGGGCATGCTGGGCGGACACAGGGCGATGTCACGGAACGGAACGGAGTCGTCACATGACGTACATCGGACGGCGGGGGCTGCTGGCGGGGGCCGCAGGGGCGCTGGCCTCGGCGGCAACGGGCCGGGCGGGAGCTGCGACGGCAGCGGCGCCCGCGCGGGCCCGCAAGGCGCGGGCCGCGGAGTTCCGGGGGATGTGGATCGCCTCCGTGGCGAATGTGGACTGGCCCTCCGAGAGCGGGCTCACGGCCCGCGAGCAGCGAGCGGAGCTGCTCGGCCTCCTGGACACGGCCGTGAAGCGCCGGCTGAACGCGGTGGTCCTCCAGGTCCGGCCGGCGGCCGACGCGCTGTGGCCCTCCCGGCTGGAGCCGTGGTCGCAGTGGCTGACGGGCGAGCAGGGGGTGGATCCGGGCTGGGACCCGCTGGGCACGGCCGTCACCGAAGCGCACGCCCGCGGGCTGGAGCTGCACGCCTGGTTCAACCCGTACCGGGTGGCCAACCACACCGACCTCGACCGGCTGGCACCCGAGCACCCGGCCAGGCTCAATCCCGACTGGACCGTCGAGTACGGCGGGAAGATCTTCTACAACCCCGGGATGCCCGAGGTGCGGCACTTCGTCCAGGAAGCCATGCTCGACGCGGTCACCCGCTACCCGGTGGACGGGGTGCACTGGGACGACTACTTCTACCCGTACCCGGTCGAGGACGAGGACTTCGACGACGACGAGGCCTACGAGGAACACGGGGCGGCCTTCCGCTCCCGCGCCGACTGGCGCCGCCACAACACCGACACCCTGGTGAGCGAGATGTCCGCGCGGCTGCGGGCGCTTCGGCCCGCGGTCCGGTTCGGCGTCAGCCCCTTCGCGGTCTGGCGCAACTCCAACCGCGACCCGCGCGGTTCGGCCACGCGGGCGGGCCTGGGCACCTACGACGACCTGTACGCGGACACCCGCAAGTGGGTCACCGAGGGCTGGATCGACTACGTCGTGCCGCAGGCCTACTGGCAGATCGGGCACCCGACCGCCGATTACGCCGACATCGTCCCCTGGTGGGCCCGGACCGTCGCGGGCACGAAGGTGCAGCTGTACGTGGGGGAGGCGCTGTACCGCTGCGATGCGGACAGCCCCACCGCGGCCTGGCGCGACCCGGCGGAGCTGTCGAAGCACGTCCGGTTCGCCCGCGAATACCCCCAAGTCCGCGGCCACGTCTACTTCTCGGCGAAGCAGGTGGCCGCGGACCCCAACGGGGCGATGGCCCGGGTGGTCGCCGACCACTACGGCTCGGCGGTGCCCCCGCGCTGATTCAGTGTTCGGGCTCTGCGGGGTGGCGGACCGTGCAGTCGGGTCCGGGAGCCATCAGGGCCTCGTGACCGTCCTGGAAGCGGACCCGGTACGGGGGAGTTCCGTTTTCGCCCAGGACCTGGGTGATCTCGCCCACCTTGTCGTGCTGTCCGACGATCCTGCCGTGCTGCACCAACTGGTCGCCCTCGGTCGCGCGCATAACTGACCTCCTCGGTGGCGGTCCGATCCGGTGCTAGCAGTTTAGGTCGTTCCCGCCCTATTTGACCCGTTGGGTCACGGCGATGCAGACGAGGACCGCGCAGGCGGCCACCGGAGCGGCGGGCGACAGCCGCTCGCCGAGGAGCGCCACGGACCAGACCAGGGTCAGCAGCGGCTGGGCGAGCTGGAGCTGGCTGGCCCGCGGAGCGCCGATCTCGGCCATGCCCCGGTACCAGACGTACAGGCCGAGGAAGGTGGAGCCGGCCGCCGCCCAGACCAGCCCCGCCATCCCGTGGCCGGTCAGGTGCACCGGCTCGTACGTGAGCCCCAGCGCGGAGCCGACGAGGCTGAGGGGCAGGCACAGCACCAGCGCCCACCCGATCACCTGCCAGCCGGGCAGCGTCCGGGCGAGGCGCCCGCCCTCGGTGTACCCGGCGGCGCACACCAGCAGCGCGGCGAAGAGGTAGGCGTCGCCGGCCGAGAGCGAACCGCCGCTCTGTGCCACGGTGAAGCCGATGACCACGGCGGCCCCGGCCAGGGCGGCGGCCCAGAACCGGCGCGAGGGCCGTGCGCCGGTGCGCAGCGCGGCCAGGGCGGCCGTGGTCAGCGGTAGCAGTCCGACCACCACGGCGGCGTGCGAGGTCGTGGAGGTGGTCAGCGCGAGGGTGGTGAGCAGGGGGAAGCCGACGACCACCCCGGCCGCGACGACGGCCAGCCCCGCCCGGTGCTCGCGCGCGGGCAGCGGGACCCGGCACGCCAGCAGGAAGGCGCCGGCGATGACGGCCGCGAGGGCACTGCGCAGGGCGACCAGCGACCAGGGTCCGAAGCTCTCCAGGCCCCAGGCGGTGGAGGGGAAGGTCAGGGAGAAGGCGATCACACCGAGCAGGGCGAGGACGGTGCCGCGACGGCCGGATGTGCGGCCTCCTGGCACGCGGCCCTCGGTCGGGTGGCCCTCGGTATTCTCGACCGCTATCGTCACCGGAGCGGTAGCGCTATTGTGTGCTGTCATGTACGAGCGTAGCAGTGTGGCGGAACTGGCCGATTCTCTTCGGTCCGAGCTCAACCGCTACTCGGTGGGTGGAAAGCTCCCGTCGAGCCGTGCCCTGGTCGAGCACTACCGGGTCAGCCCCGTCACCGTCTCCCGGGCCCTCGCCCAGCTCGCCGCCGAGGGCCTGGTCGTCACGCGGCCCGGCGCCGGGGTCTTCCGCGCCCGGCCGCGCACGTCGGCCGCCGCGCCCGGGGACACCTCCTGGCAGGAGGTCGCCCTCAGCGTGGAAGGGGCCGGGGAAGTCGTCCCGCGTTCCGTGGACGCCAGCGGGGTGCTGACCACGCTGGCCGCGCCGCCGCCCGGGGTGATCGAGCTCAACAGCGGCTACCTGCACCCCTTCCTCCAGCCCGAGCGGGCCATGGCGGCCGCGCTGGCCCGGGCCGGGCGGCGGCCCGGGGCGTGGGGGCGGCCGCCCGTCGAGGGACTGCCCGAGCTGCGCGACTGGTTCGCCCGGGAGATCGGCGGATCGGTCGTCGCCGCCGACGTGCTGGTCACCGCGGGCGGGCAGAGCGCGCTGTCCACCGCCCTGCGGGCGCTCGCCCCGCCCGGGGCGCCGATCCTGGTGGAGTCCCCGACCTATCCCGGGCTGCTGGCCATCGCCCGCGCCTCCGGCTGCCGGCCCGTGCCGGTCCCGGTGGACACCGACGGGGTCCGGCCGGAGCTGCTCGCCGCCGCCTTCGAAGCGACCGGGGCGCGGGTCTTCGTATGCCAGCCGCTGTTCCAGAACCCGACCGGGACGGTGCTGGCCCCCGGGCGGAGGGCCGAGGTGCTGCGGATCGCCCGGGCCGCCGGGGCCTTCGTCGTCGAGGACGACTACGCGCGCGCCCTGGCCCACGAGGACGCCGGGCCGCTGCCCGCGACACTGGCCGCCGAGGACGCGGACGGCGTGGTGGTGCACGTCCGGTCCCTGACCAAGGCCACCTCGCCCAGCCTGCGGGTGGGCGCCCTCGCGGCCCGGGGGCCGGTGGTGGACCGGCTGCGCGCCATCCAGGTCGTGGACAGCTTCTTCGTACCCCGGCCGCTCCAGGAAGCCGCCCTGGAGCTGGTCGGCGCACCCGCCTGGCCGCGCCACCTGCGGACGGTGGCCGCCGAGCTGCGCCACCGGCGGGACGTGCTCGCGGGGGCCCTGCGGCGGGAGCTGCCCGGGCTGGAACTGCCGCACCTGCCTTCGGGCGGCTACCAGTTGTGGGTACGCCCGGCCGGCGGGGAGGACGACGCCGGCTTCACGGCGGCGGCCCTGCGCGCCGGGGTCGCGGTCGCGCCCGGCCGCCCGTACTTCTGCGCGGAACCGCCGGGTCCGTACGTACGGCTGAGCTTCGCCGGGGTCTCCGGCCCCGGCGAACTGGTGGAGGCGGTCCGACGGCTGAAGGGCAGGCCGGCGGACGGTCCGGCGCACGGACCGGCGCAAGGCCTCGGTCCAGACGCTTGACCCCGTGCGCCGCGCGGCTCACCATCACCGCATGCATGTTCGGGTTTCGCTCGTCGCGGCAGCCCGCAGTTCCTCGCTGCTCGCCGAGCGCTTCGACGACGACCGGCCGCTGGACGGCCCGGGCCGCCGGTCGGTGGAGTACGCCGCCCACGGGCTCGTACCGCTGGGCGCGGCCGAGCTGCGCTACTGCTCGCCGACCCCGCGCAGCCGGGCCACCGGCGAGGCCCTCGGGTACGCGCCGCTCGCGCAGCCCGCGCTCCGCGAGTGCGACATGGGCCGCTGGCGGGGTCTGACCCTCGCCGAGGTGACCGCGCACGAACCGGGGGCGGTGGACCTCTGGCTGACCGACCCGCGGGCCGCCCCGCACGGCGGGGAGTCACTGCTCGCCTTCATCTCCCGGATCGGCGGCTGGCTTGACACCAGGCCGGCCGACGACGGGGGCCGGATCGTGGCGGTGGCGGAGCCCTCCGTGGTCCGGGCGGCCCTCGTCTACGCGCTGAAGGCGCCGCCGCTGACCTACTGGAACGTGGACGTGCGGCCGCTGTCCACAATGACCCTGACGGGCTGGTCGGGGCGCTGGCACCTCTCCCTCCAGCCACCGGTGTAAATCGATTGCACCCCCAACGGCCCCCTCCTAGCCTGCGACGATGACCGGAATCATGATCAGCACGCTCGCGGAGCGGCCCGAACTTGCGCCGCGACTCTGGGACATGGAGGACTCCTGGCCCGAGTTCGCCCAGCACGACTCACTGGCCTGGCTGCTGTACCCGCGGATGGTGGCCGAGTTCCCGGAGTACGTCCTGGTCGCCACGGACGGAGACGCGGTGGTCGCCCGCGGCTTCAGCCTGCCCTTCGCGCAGCACGCGCCGGGCCGCGACGGGGTGCTGCCCGCGCAGGGCTGGGACCGGATCCTGATGTGGGCCTTCTCCGACCGCCGACGGGGGGTCGAGCCCGACACCGTGAGCGCGATCGAGATCAGCATCGCCACCGGCCGGCAGGGCGAGGGTCTGTCCGGCCTGATGCTGGCCGCGATGCGGGAGAACGCGCGTGTCCGCGGCTTCGCGGAGGCGGTGGCCCCCGTGCGGCCCAGCGGAAAGCCGGCCGAGCCGGACACCTCGATCCACGAGTACGCGTACCGGACCCGCGAGGACGGCCTGCCGCACGACCCCTGGCTGCGCGTCCACGTCCGCGCGGGCGGCGTCATCGACTCGGTGGCCCCGCTCTCGATGACGATCACCGGCTCGCTCGCGCAGTGGCGCGACTGGACGGGACTGCCCTTCGATGCGCCCGGCCCGGTCCACGTCCCGGGCGCGCTAGCCCCGGTCCGCTGCGAACCGGAACAGGGCTACGCGGTCTACGTGGAGCCGAACGTCTGGGTCCGCCACCCGCTCGGCTGACGGAGGGGGCGTTCCCGGACCCGTCGGCGTGCGACGCGGGGGCCGGCCCTCTTCACACGAGCCGGTCGATGAGGATCATCGCCACGTCGTCCGTCAAGCGGCCCCCGGTGTGGCGGATCAATGCCTTGTGCAGTTCGGCCAGGAACTCCTGTGGGGAGGCGCCGGCGGGTATCTGCTCCATGGTCCGCGGCAGCGGGAGGAAGTCGTTGTCACGGTCGCGGGCTTCGATCACGCCGTCGGTGTAGAGCAGCAGCCGGTCACCGGGCAGGAACGGGTAGCTCTCGGGCTTGGCCGGAGGACCGCTGACGAGGTCCTCCAGGCCGAGGGGCGGCAGTGGTGAGGCGGGCATCAGGGCCCGGACCCTGCCCTGGTGCAGCACCAGCGGAGGCGGATGGCCGCGGTTGACCAGCTGCACCACCGGCTCGTCCGGCACCTGGGCGATGAGCGCGGTGGTGAATCCCTCCATGAGGACCTCGGGAAGCTCTGCCTGGGAGTAGGTACCCGGTACGGCGGCCTCCCGCCGCAGCGCGGCCGAGCAACGGTTCATGACCTCCTGCACCTCGTCCTCGTAGTGGACGGCCTCGCGGAACGCGCCCAATGCCACCGCGACCGCGCGTATGGCGGACAGCCCTTTCCCCCGGACGTCCCCCACGATCAGGCGGACGCCGTAGCGCGTCTGCACGGCCTCGTACAGATCGCCGCCTATCTGCGCCCCCGTCCCGGCCGCGAGGCACAGGCTGGCCGCCCGTACAGGGCCCAGGAGCTCGGGGACGGGCCGCAGGACGACCTCCTGAGCCGCCACCGCGATCCGGCGGACCTGGTCGAGCTCGATCTGCCTGCGGGTGCGCACCGCTTTGCTCAGGGTGACACTGGCTACGGACACCACGATGATCGCCAGGTAATTGCCGACGATCAGCTGGGTCTGGGTTCCCCACGAGTGGTTGTAGGTCGCCGAGGTCGAGTTCACAGCCGCGGCGAGGGCTGCCGCGGACAGTGTGCCCATCGGGCCCATCGTCAGCGCGGCCAGCGCCGGCGTCGTGGTGAGCATGGGACCGGTGACCAGTTCGTGTGCGGGCGAGAGCTCGATGCCCAGCACGCCCAGCGCGATCGCGAACGGCGCACATTTCCCCAGCGTGAACAGGATCGAGCCGTGACGGCCCGCTCTTGGTCGAAAGGACGCCCCTTGCCGAACAGGTGAGCGAGGATGTGACCCCATGGGAACAGCCTGCCCCGCGGAAGCCGCCGCGGCCTCCCGGGAACCGTGACCGGCGGCGCCCGGGAGCTCCTGCGCCCGCCGGCCAGGCCACCCATCCGCCAACGGAAGCGCTCGGCGTGCCGTGCCTCCCGGCGGGGGCATGGGCGGGAAGCCATGGGGCGACGGCGGCGTCCGGCCCCCTAGCAGTCAGCCGTGCGCCGTGAGATCGTCCGCAGGTGACCGACGCTGCTGATGGGGCAATGACCTTGAGACGGCCGGACGACCGCGCTGCGTCCGCCCTGCGCTTCGCGACGGAACTCGTCGCGTGGGTGGCCACCCCCTGGGCCCTGGCCGGCCACTCGTGGCTGCTTGCCGCCCTGTCCGTGCTGGCCCTGATCGGCCTTCCGACGTTGTTCTCCACGCCGGGGGACAAGGCCAACGTGATCGTCGCGGTGCCGGGCTGGGCCACGATCCTGCTGGTGCTGCTCCAGCTCGCCGCGGCCGTGGTCTCCTCGTGGCTGGCCTGGCCCGCCTGGGCGGCGGCCCCCGTGACCCTGCTGGCCGCCGCCACCCTCGTCACGGAGCGCCGCCGCTGGCGGTGGCTGGTCTCCGCGAACCGACTCGCCACCTGAAGCGCTCACCCGCCAACTGGAGCGCCCGGTCTCATTTCCCGGAGCCGGCCGGGTGATCCGGGCTTTGCATAAAAGTGCGTCGGTACGTATAGTCATGCCATCGATGAGGAGGTCCGATGGTGGTACGTGTAGCGGTGGCCGGAGCGAGCGGATACGCGGGCGGTGAACTCCTGCGCCTGCTCCTCTCGCACCCCGAGGTGGAGATCGGCGCGCTGACCGGCAACTCCAACGCCGGACAGCTCCTCGGCTCCCTGCAGCCGCACCTCGTGCCGCTCGCGGGGCGGACCCTGGAGGCGACCAGTGCCGAGGTCCTCGCGGGCCACGACGTCGTGTTCCTCGCGCTCCCGCACGGCCAGTCCGCCGCCGTCGCCGCCCAGCTCGGCGACGACGTCCTCGTCGTCGACATGGGCGCCGACCACCGGCTCAAGAGCTCGGCCGACTGGGACAAGTTCTACGGCGCCCCGCACGCCGGGACCTGGCCGTACGGGCTCCCCGAGCTGCCCGGCGGGCGCGCCGCGCTCCAGGGGGCCAAGCGGATCGCCGTCCCCGGCTGCTTCCCCACCGCCGTCTCCCTCGCGCTGTTCCCCGCGTACCAGGCGCGGCTCGCCGGGCCGGAGGTCGTGGTCGTCGCCGCCACCGGCACCTCGGGCGCGGGCAAGGCGCTCAAGACCCACCTGCTCGGCGCCGAGGTCATGGGCAGCGTCACCCCGTACGGAGTGGGCGGCGGCCACCGGCACACCCCCGAGATGGTGCAGAACCTGTCCCCGCTCGCGGGCACCGAGGTCAGCGTGTCGTTCACGCCGACCCTCGTGCCGATGGCCCGCGGCATCCTCGCCACCTGCTCCGCCAAGGCCCTTCCGGGCACCACCGCCGAATCGCTGCGCGCCGCCTACGAGAAGGCGTACGCCGACGAGCCCTTCGTGCGGCTGCTGCCCGAGGGCCAGTGGCCGTCCACCAAGTCCGTCCACGGATCCAACGCCGTTCACCTGCAGGTCGCCCACGACGAGTCCGCGCAGCGCATCATCGCCATCAGCGCCATCGACAACCTGACCAAGGGCACCGCCGGCGGCGCGGTACAGAGCATGAACATCGCCCTCGGGCTTCACGAGAGCCTGGGGCTTTCCACGATCGGAGTGGCACCGTGAGCGTCACGGCAGCACAGGGATTCACCGCGGCCGGCATCGCCGCCGGGATCAAGGCGAACGGCAACCCGGACCTTGCCCTCGTGGTCAACCACGGGCCGCGGCTTTCCGCCGCGGGTGTCTTCACCTCCAACCGCGTCAAGGCCGCGCCCGTGCACTGGTCCGAGCAGGTCCTGCGCGGCGCCGCGGTCAGCGCGGTCGTCCTGAACTCCGGCGGTGCCAACGCCTGCACCGGCCCCAAGGGCTTCCAGGACACCCACGCCACCGCCGAGAAGGTCGCCGAAACGCTCGGAGCGGACTTCAACGCCGGCGAGGTCGCGGTCGCGTCCACCGGCCTGATCGGTGTCCTGCTCCCCATGGACAAGCTGCTCCCGGGCATCGAGACCGCCGCGGCCGCCCTGTCGGCGGACGGCGGCGAGGCCGCGGCCATCGCCATCAAGACCACCGACACCGTGCACAAGACGGCCACCGTCTCCCAGGGAGGCTGGACCGTCGGCGGTATGGCCAAGGGCGCGGGCATGCTCGCCCCCGGCCTGGCCACCATGCTCGTCGTCCTCACCACCGACGCCGACGTGGACAGCCCCACCCTCGACCGGGCGCTGCGCTCCGCCACCCGCACCACCTTCGACCGGGTCGACTCCGACGGCTGCATGTCCACCAACGACACGGTGCTGCTGCTCGCCTCCGGTGCCTCCGGCCAGGTGCCCGCGTACGAGGAGTTCGCCGAGGCCGTACGCACCGTCTGCGACGACCTCGCCCGCCAGCTGATCGGCGACGCCGAAGGCGCCAGCAAGGACATCCGCATCGAGGTGATCGGCGCGGCCAGCGAGGACGACGCGGTCGAGGTCGGCCGGTCCATCGCCCGGAACAACCTGCTCAAGTGCGCCATCCACGGCGAGGACCCCAACTGGGGCCGGGTGCTCTCCGCCATCGGCACCACCAAGGCAGCCTTCGACCCCGACCGGCTGAACGTGGCGATCAACGGCGTCTGGGTCTGCAAGAACGGCTCGGTCGGCGAGGACCGCGACCTGGTGAGCATGAAGGACCGGGAGGTCCGCATCACCGCCGACCTGTCCACCGGCGGCGAATCCGCCGTCATCTGGGCCAACGACCTGACCGCCGAGTACGTCCACGAGAACAGCGCGTACAGCTCATGAGCACCGCCAGGAAGCACACCGCTCTCCCCAAGGCGGAGATCCTCATCGAAGCCCTGCCCTGGCTCACCCGGCACAACGGCAAGGTCGTCGTCATCAAGTTCGGCGGCAACGCCATGATCGACCAGGACCTCAAGGCCGCCTTCGCCCAGGACGTGGTCTTCCTGCGCCAGGCGGGCCTGAAGCCCGTCGTGGTGCACGGCGGCGGCCCCCAGATCAACGCCCAGCTCGACAAGCAGGGCCTGGTCAGCGAATTCAAGGCGGGCTTGCGCGTCACGACCCCGGAGGCCATGGACGTCGTACGGATGGTCCTGGCGGGGCAGGTCCAGCGCGAGCTGGTCGGCCTGCTCAACGAGCACGGGCCGCTCGCCGTCGGCCTGACCGGCGAGGACGCCCACACCATCACCGCCACCAAGCACAGCCCGGAGATCGACGGCGAGCTCGTCGACATCGGGCGGGTCGGCGAGATCACCGCCATCGACACCGGCGCGATCGAGGCGCTGCTGGCGGACGGCCGGATCCCGGTCATCTCCTCCATCGCGCGCAGCGCCGACGACCACCACGTGTACAACGTGAACGCCGACACGGCCGCCGCGGCGCTGGCCGCCGCGCTCGGCGCCGAGACGCTGATGGTCCTCACCGACGTCGAGGGCCTTTACGCGGACTGGCCCAACAGCGACGAGGTCATCAGCAGGCTCACCGTCAGCGAGCTGGAGAAGCTGCTGCCCGAGCTGTCCAGCGGCATGGTGCCCAAGATGCAGGGCTGCCTGCACGCCGTCCGGGGCGGCGTCAGCACCGCACGGGTGATCGACGGACGGGTCCAGCACTCGATCCTGCTGGAAATCTTCACGGACGAGGGAATCGGCACGATGGTCGTGCCCGACGAGCGGCAAGGGGGAGCGCAGTGACCGGCGATCAGGAGACCGGCCATCAGGAGACCGGCAACCAGCGGTACAGCGCCCGCTGGCAGGACGCGCTGACGAACAACTACGGCACCCCGGCGCTGGCCCTCGTACGCGGTGAGGGCGCCCAGGTCTGGGACGCGGACGGCAAGCAGTACACCGATTTCGTCGGCGGCATCGCGGTCAACGCCCTCGGCCACGCCCACCCGGCGATCGTCGCGGCCGTGACCGGCCAGATCTCGACGCTGGGCCACGTCTCCAACCTCTACGCCTCCGAGCCGGTCATCGCGCTCGGCGAGCGGCTGCTCCAGCTCTTCGGCCGCCCCGGCAAGGTCTTCTTCTGCAACTCCGGCGCGGAGGCCGTCGAAGCCGCCTTCAAGATCGGCAGGCTGACCGGGCGGACCCACATGGTCGCCACAACCGGCGGATTCCACGGCCGGACCATGGGCGCCCTCGCACTCACCGGCCAGCCGACGAAGCAGGACCCCTTCCTGCCGCTGCCCGGCGACGTCACGCACGTCCCGTACGGCGACGCAGAGGCCCTGCGCGCCGCCGTCACCGAGCGGACCGCGCTCGTCGTCATCGAGCCCATCCAGGGCGAGAACGGTGTCGTCGTCCCGCCCGCCGGCTACCTGACGGCCGCCCGTGAGATCACCCGCGCCACCGGCACCCTCCTCGTCCTCGACGAGGTGCAGACCGGCATCGGCCGGTGCGGCCAGTGGTTCGAGCACCAGGCCCACGAGGGCGTCGAGCCCGACCTCGTCACCCTCGCCAAGGGGCTGGGCGGCGGTCTGCCCATCGGCGCCGTCGTCGCCTTCGGCCCGGCCGCGGACCTGCTCCGGCCCGGTCAGCACGGCACCACCTTCGGCGGGAACCCGGTGGCCTGCGCCGCAGGCCTGGCCGTCATCGACACCATCGCGACCGAGGGCCTGCTCGACCAGGTCAAGGCGCGCGGCGAGCGGCTGCGCTCCGGAATCGAGTCTTCCGCACATCCGCTGGTCTCCCACGTCCGCGGTGCGGGCCTTCTCCTGGGTATCGTGCTGACCGAGCCCCTCGCACCCCAGGTGCAACAGGCGGCTCAGGACGCCGGCTACCTGGTCAACGCGCCCGCCCCCGACGTCGTACGGCTCATGCCTCCGTACGTACTCTCCGAGGCCGAGGCGGACGCGTTCCTCCGGGACCTGCCCGGCATCCTCGACGCAGCCAACGGGGACGGATCCGGAGAATGAGACGACGATGAGTCAGGCGCAGGACAACGAGTACGGCGGGCAGGCCGTCCCGCAGACCCGCACCGCCCGCCACCGCCGGATCGTGGACATCCTCAACCGGCAACCGGTCCGCTCCCAGAGCCAGCTGGCCAAGCTGCTCGCCGACGACGGGCTGAGCGTCACCCAGGCGACGCTCTCCCGCGACCTCGACGAGCTGGGCGCGGTGAAGATCCGCAACACCGGCGGCGAGCTGATCTACGCGGTGCCCAGCGAGGGCGGTTTCCGCACCCCGCAGGCCCCGCTCGGCGAGTCCGCGAAGGAGGAGCGCATGCGGCGCCTCTCCGGGGAGCTGCTGATCTCGGCGGAGGCTTCGGCGAACCTCGTGGTCCTGCGCACCCCGCCGGGTGCGGCGCAGTTCCTCGCCTCGGCGATCGACCAGGCCGAACTCCGGGAGATCCTGGGCACGATCGCGGGTGACGACACCCTGATGCTGATCAGCCGTGACCCGGCGGGCGGCCAGGCCCTGGCCGACCACCTCCTGCGCCTGGCCCAGAAGGAAGGCTGACCGGCGCCTCCCGGCTAGTACCGGGTGACGGCGAGCGGCCCCTCCTGGGTGCCGATCGCGATGTGGGGGTGGCGGCGCGGGTTCGCCCAGCGCAGGATCTCCCGCATCGCCCTCATCGGTACGGAGACGCAACCGGCCGTCGCGCCCTTGCCGTTGACGTGCAGGAAGATTCCCGCGCCCCGGCCGCGTACGGGCTCGGCGTAGTTGAAGGCGATGAGCAGCGCGTGCGCGTACTGCTTCTCGTACGTCACCAGGTGCTCGGCCTCGCCCGGCGCGCAGTCCGCGGGCAGCGGCTCCACCCAGCGGTTGTAGCTGGCGGACGCGTTGTCCTGGCACCACCACGAACGGTCCGTCACCCTCCGGTAGCGGTACTCCGTTCCGGCCGGTGCGCGCCGGACGCCGAAGGCGTACGGGAGTTCGTACAGGCCCGTCGGCGTGGTGTTCGTGCCCTGGGTCCGGGTCGCGCCCTCGGTCAGTCCGTTCGCCCCGAAGCGGGCGTCCGTGCTCCCGGCCACGTACCAGCGCCCCGCCCGCCGGTCCCACCAGGTCAGTCGACCGGTCGTGGACCCGGGAGCGGGTGCGACGGCCGTGATCAGCTGGCTTCCGCCGCCGGTGTCGGCGAGACGGGCGGGCAGCGGGGGATGGCCCTGGACGCCCTGCGGGATCAGGGTGGTGACGATCGTTACGCCGGTGACGAGCGCGGTACGCAGCACATGTCAGACGGTACGGGGCGGAAGGGGCAGAGGCAGCGCAGGCAGGCCGTCGAGGCTCGTTCCGATGAAGTCCTTCTTCTCGCAGTACTCGGCGAACTCCTCGTCCGTCTTGCGGCCGAAGTACTCCGCGTGGAGGGTGCGCTCGCCCTGGTACTCCATCAGGGGGACGGCGTACCCGCACACATCGGCGATCCGGCGGGCGTGGACGACGATGACCGCGCGGGCGGACGGCCCGTCGGCGTCGCCGAACAGGGCGATCAGCTCGCCCCAGCGGGGGTCGTCGCGGAAGACCGCCTCGCCCTCGCCGTGTATGCGCACGATGTTGGGCGGGCCGGAGAACGCGCACCACATCAGGGTGATCCGGCCGTTCTCGCGGACGTGCGCGATCGTCTCGGCGCCGCTGCCGCCGAAGTCCAGGTAGGCGAGGGTCTGCTCGTCGATGACGACGAGGGTGCCGGCGCGGCCCTTGGGGGACAGGTTGACGTGCCCGTCACCCGCGAGCGGGGCGGTCGCCGTGAAGAAGACCGGCTGCTCCTCGATGAAGGTGCGCAGGCGGCCGTCTATGCGTTCGTGTTGCTTTCCCATGGAGATCAGTATCCGCCCATGCCGCACTCCGCACGAGGAATTGCGAGCTGCGAGCACATCCATCGGATGGCGTAGTCGCTGGCCAGCCCCGTGCAACGGTCCAGCAGGGCGCCGACCTCCGGGTCCCGGGCCGGCAGGCTCTTCGGCCCGTAGGTGGGCCACAGGCCCTGGATGTGCTGCGCGGCGAGGCGCCTCAGGCCCGGGTCCCCGTCCGACTGCAGCTCCACGGCGGCCCGCAGCCATGCCACACCGCCCTGCGCGTACAGCAGCCGGTACGCGGCCCGGCGGGTGTGGAGCGGGCGCCCGGGAGCGGTGCGGGCCAGCAGCCAGTCGGCGGGCAGCCGCCCGGCCTCGGAGCGCAGGCTCAGGGAGACCTCGCGGGCCACGGCGGGCGACGGGTCGTCCAACAGCGGCCGCAGCAGCTCGTGGTCGGTGGCGTCCAGCAGCCGCAGCCCGCCCACGGCGGCGGCCCGCACCGCACCGGCGGGGTGCTCCAGCAACGCGCGCAGCAGGGTTGCGTCCGCGGGCCGGGCACACTCGGCGAAGCCGGTCACGGCGTACGGGGTCACCCGGGCCGGGTCCTCCAGCAGCGCGCGGGCGACGGCGTTCGGGTCGTCGCCGCCCTGCCGGACCAGCCAGCGGGCGCACGCCCGGACCGTGCCGGAGCGGTCGGCGAGGTGGTTCACGGCTTCCGCCGAACGCCCGGCCCGGCGCAGGGCGGTGACCCCGCCGGCCCGGACCAGCGGGTGGTGCCCGGCGAGGAGGTCGTCGATCGCCGCGCCGTCCGGCCCGTCGGCGGCCATGGCCGCCAGGGCGGCGTCCGTCCAGATCCGGCTCGTCACCGGGTCCCGCTCGTCGCGGGCCCGCGCGGCGAGCTCCCGTACGCCGGTCCGGCCTGTCTCCGACGTCAGCCGGGCGGCGAACCGCCGGGCCGGAAGGTCGGCCCGCAGGCGCAGGAGGTCCAGGACGAAGTCGCGCTGCTCGTCGGTCAGCGAATTCTGGCTCCACGTCGTCGAGGGCCGCCCGGGGCGCCACCACGCGGCGAGCGAGGAGTACCGGCCGCTCAGGGCCGCCTCCAGCTGGTCCACGGCCCAGGCGCCGTGCTCGCGTCGGCCGAGGCGGAGGATGAGCGGGGCGAGCGTGATCAGTGTGTCGACGGGGTCCAGGGCCACGATCCTGCCGAGCACGCGCCGGGCGCGGCCCCGCACGGCCGGGACCCAGTCGGCGCACCGGATCACGACGAGCTGCGGCGGCGGGCGCCGCCACGCGCTCAGCGCGGACTCGCGGATCCGTCCGTCGGGGTCGCACAGCCGGGCCTCGATCCGGTTGCTCGGCAGGGCCCCGCCGAGCCGGGAGCGGTCGCGCCGTACGTCCTTGTCGAAGGCGATCCAGGCTTCCGGCCCGCTCCGGAAGAGGATGCGGACGGCGAGGTCGGAGTTCCTTCTCAGCAGGACTGCCACCGCGGCCCGCCCCCGCTGCGCGTCCCGTCGCAAGTCCCACATGTGCCCTCCCCGGATGTGTGCCGCTGATCGTAGGCGGCCGCCACTGGCGGCGCCCTCGATATACGAGCCGGTCAGGAGTGCGGCAGCGACCCGATTGACGAAACATACGGAGTGCTGCATAGTTATGCCTGTCGTTGATCGCACCGTGCCGTTGACCGCACCGTAAGGAGGCACCCGTGACCGAGCGCGTCGTACTCGCCTATTCAGGCGGTCTGGACACCTCCGTCGCCATCGGCTGGATCGCCGAGGAGACGGGCGCCGAGGTCATCGCCGTCGCCGTGGACGTCGGCCAGGGCGGTGAGGACCTCGACGTCATCCGCAAGCGCGCCCTCGCCTGCGGTGCGGTCGAGGCCGAGGTCGCGGACGCCAAGGACGAATTCGCCGACGAGTACTGCCTCCCGGCGATCAAGGCGAACGCCCTCTACATGGACCGCTATCCGCTGGTCTCGGCGCTCTCCCGGCCGGCGATCGTCAAGCACCTGGTCGCCGCCGCCGCCAAGCACGGCGCCTCGATCGTCGCCCACGGCTGCACCGGCAAGGGCAACGACCAGGTCCGCTTCGAGGCCGGCATCGCCGCCCTCGGCCCGGACCTCACGTGCATCGCCCCGGTCCGCGACTACGCGATGACCCGGGACAGGGCGATCGCCTTCGCCGAGAAGGCGGACCTCCCGATCGCCACCACCAAGAAGTCCCCGTACTCCATCGACCAGAACGTCTTCGGGCGCGCCGTCGAGACGGGCTTCCTGGAGGACATCTGGAACGCGCCGATCGAGGACATATACGAGTACACCTCGAACCCGGCCCTCCCGCGCGAGGCCGACGAGGTCGTCATCTCCTTCGAGGCCGGTGTCCCGGTCGCGATCGACGGCGAGCCGGTCACCGTCCTCCAGGCGATCCAGCGGCTCAACGAGCGCGCCGGAGCCCAGGGCATCGGCCGGATCGACATCGTCGAGGACCGTCTCGTCGGCATCAAGTCCCGCGAGGTGTACGAGGCCCCGGGCGCGATCGCGCTGATCAGCGCCCATCAGGAGCTGGAGAACGTCACGGTCGAGCGCGAACTGGCCCGCTACAAGCGGCAGGTCGAGCAGCGCTGGGGCGAGCTGGTCTACGACGGCCTGTGGTTCTCCCCGCTGAAGCGGGCGCTGGACGGCTTCATCGACGAGGCCAGCCGACACGTCACGGGTGACATCCGGATGACCCTGCACGGCGGCCGCGCCGTCGTCACCGGCCGGAAGTCGGGCCAGTCGCTGTACGACTTCAACCTGGCGACCTATGACTCGGGCGACACCTTCGACCAGTCCAAGGCCCAGGGCTTCATCGAGATCTTCGGTCTCTCCTCGAAGATCGCGGCCCGCCGCGACCTCGCCTGAGCCGTAGCACGTAACACGTAGCACGTAGTAGGAATGCGGCCTCCCCGTTACCTCCGCGGCGGGGAGGCCGTTGCACACCCGAAGCCATGCAGTCTTGAGGAGCAAAGCTGTGAGCAGCAACAACGGTGACGTCCGGCTCTGGGGCGGCCGCTTTGCCGACGGCCCGGCCGAGGCCCTCGCGAAGCTGTCCGCGTCGGTCCACTTCGACTGGCGCCTCGCGCCGTACGACATCGCGGGCTCCCGCGCGCACGCCCGAGTGCTGCACAAGGCCGGCCTGCTCACGCACGATGAGCTCGAACGCATGATCGCCGGCCTCGACCAGCTCGAAGCCGATGTCGCGAGCGGCTCCTTCACGGGCACCATCGCCGACGAGGACGTGCACACCGCGCTGGAACGCGGCCTGCTGGAGCGGCTCGGCCCCGACCTCGGGGGCAAGCTGCGGGCCGGCCGGTCCCGCAACGACCAGGTGGCCACCCTCTTCCGGATGTACCTGCGCGACCACGCACGGATCATCGGCGGGCTGGTCGCCGACCTCCAGGACGCGCTGGTCGGCCTCGCCGAGAGCCACGCGGACGTGGCGATGCCCGGCCGGACCCACCTCCAGCACGCACAGCCGGTGCTCTTCGCGCACCACGTACTGGCCCACGTGCAGTCCCTGTCCCGGGACGCGGAGCGGCTGCGGCAGTGGGACACCCGCACGGCGGTCTCCCCGTACGGCTCGGGGGCCCTCGCCGGCTCCTCGCTGGGCCTGGACCCGGAGGCGGTCGCCGCCGACCTGGGCTTCGAGCGGGGCTCGGTCGGCAATTCGATCGACGGCACGGCCTCGCGCGACTTCGTCGCCGAGTTCGCCTTCGTCACCGCGATGATCGGGATCAACCTGTCCCGGATCGCGGAGGAGATCATCATCTGGAACACGAAGGAGTTCTCCTTCGTGACCCTGCACGACGCCTTCTCGACCGGGTCGTCGATCATGCCGCAGAAGAAGAACCCGGACATCGCGGAGCTGGCGCGCGGCAAGTCGGGACGCCTCATCGGCAACCTGACCGGTTTGCTCGCCACCCTCAAGGCGCTGCCGCTGGCGTACAACCGGGACCTTCAGGAGGACAAGGAGCCCGTCTTCGACTCCTGCGACACCCTTGAGGTCCTGCTGCCGGCCTTCACCGGGATGATGGCCACCCTCACGGTCAACCGGGAGCGGATGGAGGAGCTGGCTCCGGCGGGCTTCTCGCTCGCCACCGACATCGCGGAGTGGCTGGTCAAGCAGGGTGTGCCGTTCAGGGTGGCGCACGAGGTGGCCGGTGAGTGCGTCAAGGTGTGCGAGGTGCTCGGGATCGAGCTGGACGAGCTGACGGACGAGCAGTTCGCCAAGATCTCGGAGCACTTGACCCCCGAGGTCCGGACCGTCCTGAACGTCAAGGGCGCGCTGGCGTCGCGGAGCGGCCGCGGTGGCACGGCCCCGTCGGCCGTCGCCGTCCAGCTGACCGAGCTGAAGGCGGACCTGGTCATCCAGCACGCCTGGGCGATCCACAAGCAGTAGCCGACGCGCCCGCAGGGGCGGTACGGGCCCGCGCGGCCCGTACCGCCCCTGCGGCGTGTGCGGGGATCAGCCGCGGACGGCGTCGCGGTGCGGACGAAGAGGGTGTTCCCGTTCCCCTGGCCGACCAGCACGCCCGGTTGCTCAGGCCGCCCAGTCCGCCAGCCTGTCGAAGTCCGCCCGGGTCAGCCCGATCTGCTCGTCGATCCGCATGAGCAGCGCCCGCGCCGGGTGCAACTGGTCGACGTACTCGTGGTCCATGGCCGTGATGTCGTCGTCGATCCAGGCGAAGGGCCGGGATCCCGCGTATTCCAGGACGTACTGCGTCTTCCAGAAGGTGCCGCGCGGCGCCCGGCCGTGCATCACCGGCCAGTCGATGAAGGGGAGCCTCGGCAGGCCCAGGTGCGGGGCTATCCAGTCGTTGGCCTCGTCCTTCCACGTCGTCGCCCAGACCAGCTCGTACGCGTCCGCCAGCGCGAGCAGTTCCGCGCCGTGGTCGGGATTCAGCCAGACCCGCAACGGCTTCGCGCTCTCGGCTTCCCTCCAGCCCGTCGGTCGCATCCGGTGGGTGGTGTACCCCTCGGGGCGGCGCTGGGGCTTGGCCGCGTAGGGGTTCAGCGGCCCGTCGACGTCGATCAACAGCAGCGGCTTCATCGGCTTCATCTCGCCAGGATTCCTTTCAGGCTGCCCGTGCGCAGC
The DNA here is from genome assembly GCF_042870715.1 of Streptomyces sp. NPDC006463. Taxonomy (NCBI): domain Bacteria; kingdom Bacillati; phylum Actinomycetota; class Actinomycetes; order Kitasatosporales; family Streptomycetaceae; genus Streptomyces; species Streptomyces sp. NPDC006463. Next base: position 83,112 of record NZ_JBIAHP010000018.1, read on the forward strand.
TCATTTGTCGATCGAATGAGACGGTGACGTCTCATTCGGGGTATGCTTGTCTCATGGCTATGGATCGTGACCAGGTGCTCCGCGACGCGGCCGCCCTGCTTTCCCGCAAGTCGACCGCCACGATGGACGAGGTCGCCCGCGCCGCCGGGATCGGGCGCGCGACCCTCCACCGGCACTTCGCCGGGCGCGACGCCCTCGTACGGGCCCTCGAAGAACTCGGCATCCGGGAGTTCGAGGTGGCCTTCGACAACGCCCGCCTGGACGAGGGGAGCGCGGTCGACGCGCTGCGCAGGCTCGTCGCGGAGGCCGAGCCCAATGCCGAGCTGCTGGCCTTCCTCGTCACCGAGAACCAGCTGTTCGAAGGCGACCAGGTCAACGAGGGGTGGGCCCGCCTCGACGCCCGCGTCGGCGCGCTCTTCCGGCGCGGCCAGGCCGAGGGCGACATCCGCATCGACCTGAGCCCCGCCTGGCTCACCGAGGCCCTCTACGGCCTCATCGGCACCTGCGCCTGGGCCGTCATGGACGGCCGGGTCGCGGCCAAGGACTTTCAGTACATGATCATCGAGCTGCTGCTCGGTGGCGCGCGACGGAGTGTGGAGTGATGAGCAGTACCGAACAGCTCAAGGTGCAGACGGGGGTGGAGGGGAGGAGCCCCGGGCGCTGGCTGGCGCTTTCCGTGCTCGTGCTGGCCGTGCTGCTGGTCGCGGTGGACGCCACCGTACTCGGTCTCGCCACCCCGTCCCTCTCCGAGGACCTGGGGCCGTCCGGCACCCAGCTGCTGTGGATCGGCGACATCTACTCCTTCGTCATCGCCGGACTGCTCGTCTCCATGGGCTCCCTCGGTGACCGCATCGGCCGCAAGAAGCTGCTGCTGGTCGGCGCCTCCGCCTTCGGCGCCGTCTCCGTGCTGAGCGCCTACGCGACCAGCCCCGAGATGATGATCGTCGCCCGGGCCCTGCTCGGCGTGGCCGGCGCGACCCTGATGCCGTCCACCCTCGCGCTGATCCGCAACATCTTCCACGACCCCAAGGAGCGCAGCCTCGCCATCGGCATCTGGGGCGCCACCGCTTCCGCCGGCGCCGCCGTCGGCCCGGTCGTCGGCGGGGCCCTGCTCCAGCACTTCTGGTGGGGCTCGGTCTTCCTCATCAACCTGCCCGTGATGATCGTCCTGGTCCTCGTCGGCATCAAGCTGCTGCCCGAGTCGAAGAACCCGGTCGCCGGACCCTGGGACCTGGTCAGCGTCGGCCTGTCGCTCATAGGCGTCATCGGCGTCGTGTACGCCGTCAAGGAAGTCGCCACCCATGGCGCGACCCGGGGCGTCTGGGCCGCCGCCGTCATCGGCGCCGGGTGCTTGTACGCCTTCGTGCGCCGCCAGTTCACCCTGCCGTCCCCGCTGCTCGACATGCGGCTCTTCAAGCACCGCGGATTCTCCGGCGCGGTCCTCGCCGACCTGCTCACCGTCTTCGGCCTCTCCGGGCTGGTCTTCTTCCTCTCCCAGTTCCTCCAGCTCGTACAGGGCCGCGACCCGCTGGAGGCGGGCCTGGCCGAACTGCCTGCCGCCCTCGGCGCGGTGGTCACCGGTCTGGCCGCCGGGCGGTACGCCCGCCGGCACTCCGTACGGTCCGTCGTCGCCGGCGGCCTCGCGGCCATCGGCCTGGCCCTCGCCGTGCTCACCGTGATCCACAAGGAGACCGGCTACCCGCTGCTCGGCGCGGCCCTGCTCGTCGTCGGCCTCGGCGCCGGCTTCTCCTTCACCGTCACGGCCGACGTCATCCTCTCCAGCGTGCCCAAGGAGCAGGCCGGTTCGGCCTCGGCCGTCTCCGAGACGGCGTACGAACTCGGCGCCGCCCTCGGCATCGCCCTGCTCGGCTCCATCGTGACCGGCGTCTACCAGGGCTTCACCGCCCCGGACTCCGTCGCCGCACCCGTCGCCGACGCCGCCCACGAATCCCTCGGAGGGGCCGTCGACGCGGCCGGGTCACTGGATCCGCACACCGCCGAGGTGATGGTCGGCGCCGCCCAGGAGGCGTTCGTGGACGGGCTGCGGCTCGCCTCCGGCGTCGGCGCGGCCGTGCTGCTGGCCACCGCCGCGGCCGCCTGGTTCCTGCTCAGGGGCCAAAAGCTCCAGGGGGGCATCGAGCACTGACGTCCCGCCAGAGGGTGGCGTCCCGGGTCGGGTTGACAGCCCGTCTGACCCCGGGACACCATCCCGGCGATGGAGATCAACGATCTGACCCCGGCCGAACGCCGCGTATGGGACGCCTTCCCGCGTGGTGAGCGCGTCGATTTCCGGGAGGACCCGGAGGAGAACGGTTCCGCCGGTGCCGGCTGGGGGCCCGAGCGGACCGTACGCGCCGAGGTGCTCACCGCCCTGCTGCTGGGCAGGCACCGGGCCGAGGGGCAGGTCGCCGGACTCAACGTCCGGGGTGCCAGGATCACAGGAAAACTCGACCTCATGTACGCCGTCGTCGAGCACCCGATCCGGCTGCGCGCGTGTTGGTTCGAGCGCAAACCCAACATCTACGGGGCCCAGTTGCGCGCCCTGACCCTGAACGACTCGACGCTGCCCGGACTGAGCGGCGCGACCGTCCGCGTCGACGTCGCGCTGCGGCTGTCCTGCTGCCGGATCACCGGACCGGTCCGGCTCGCGGGAGCCCGGATAGCCGGAGGCCTCTTCCTCAGAAAGGCCGTCATCGGGCGCTTCGACGCCGGCGAAGCGGACCAGGAGCCCCCGCTCCAGGTCAGCCACGCCGACATCGGCACGGACGTCATCGCCATGGAGCTCACCGTCCACGGCCAGACCCGCATCAACGGCACCACGGTCGGCGGCCAGATCAACCTCAACGACGCCCGCCTGCTGGCCCCCGGCGCCATCGCGCTGCACGCCGAGAACCTGACCGTCGGCACCGACGTGCGGGGTCACCGGCTGGAGGCCCGCGGCACGTTCAACCTGACGGGATCCCGCATCCCGGGCCAGCTCTACCTCGGGCGTGCCGCGTTCGCCAACCCCGACGGGGTCGCCCTGCGCGCGTCCAGCTGCGCGATCGGCGAGGTGTGGCTGAGCTCCTGCGACACCATCCAGGGCGTGGTGAGCCTGCGCCGCTCGCAGTTCGACCTGCTGCACATTTCGCCCGACACCTGGCCCGCGCAGATCCGCATCGACGGCCTCAGCTACCGCACCCTGGCCCCGCACCTGCCCGCCGAGCAGCGGCTGCCCGTCCTGGAGCGCGAGGAGTCGGGCTACCTCGGGTACGCCTACGAGCAGCTCGCGGCGGCCTACCGGACGGCCGGCGACGAGGCGGCCGCCCGGACCGTGCAGCTCGCCAAGCTGCGCCGGCACCGTCGCACACTGCCCCGGCACGCCAGGGTCTGGGGGCTGCTCCAGGACGTCACGGTCGGCTACGGCTTCCGGCCGCTGCGCGCGGCCGGCTGGCTGCTGGCGCTCCTGCTCGTCGGCTCGATCGCCTACGGTCTGCACGCGCCCCGGCCGCTGAAGGCGGGGGAGGCGCCGGACTTCAACGCCGTCTTCTACACGATCGACCTGATGCTGCCGATCATCGGCTTCGGCCAGGAGTCGGCCTTCGCGCCGAGCGGCTGGTACCAGTGGCTGTCGTACCTGCTGATCGTGACCGGCTGGGTCCTCGCCACCACGACGGCGGCGGGCGTCAGCCGGTCACTCCAGCGCCAGTGAAACGGTTTCAGGCAGCCTTGGCCTTGGTGGCGTACATGTCCACGTACTCCTGGCCCGAGAGGCGCATGACCTCGGCCATCACCGAGTCGGTGACCGCGCGCAGCACGTACCGGTCGCGGTCCATGCCCTCGTAGCGGGAGAACTCCATCGGCTCGCCGAAGCGGACGGTGACCCGGCCCGGGCGCGGCATCCCGGCGCCGCCGGGCTGGAGCTTGTCGGTGCCGATCATCGCGAACGGGACCACGGGGGCGCCGGTCATCAGGGTCAGCCGGGCGATGCCGGTGCGGCCGCGGTAGAGGCGGCCGTCGGGGGAGCGGGTGCCCTCCGGGTAGATGCCGAAGATCTTGCCCTCTTCGAGGATCCGGCGCCCGGTCATCAGGGCCGCGACCCCGCCGTTGGCCCCGTCGCGGTCGACGGGGATCATGCCGGCGCCCGTGAAGAACCAGGCCATCGCGCGGCCCTTGATGCCCTTGCCCGTCACGTACTCGTCCTTGCCGATGAAGTGGACCGTACGGTCGCACACCAGCGGAAGGATCATGGAGTCGATGAAGGTGAGGTGGTTGCCCGCCAAAATCACCGGTCCGGTGCCCGGAATGTTCTCGATGCCCTCCACACGGGTACGGAACATCAGGCGCATGACCGGTCCGACAGTGGCTTTGATGAGGCGCGTACGGAACAACGTGGGCCCTCCGGCATCGAAAAGCGGTTCTCGCACCCACCACAGAGCGGTAGTGCAGGTGAGGACGATACTCGCGGGTCAGCTCTGATCGCACATCGGGTTCACGAGATGGATACGCAGTGTTGACGTGCGTTTGCGCCATGTTCCCTGCGTGCTGGCCCTGCCGACATCCCCTTTTGCCTACGATCGCCACGCAGATCCGGGCGTTTTCGTAACAGGGAGTGGCACTCATGACACAGGGTGGGGCAGCGCGGCGCACGGTCCTGGGGGCCGCGGTCCTGGCGGCCGGAACCGGGATCACCGCACTGGCGGCGGGCACCGCCACGGCCTCGGAGGCCGGCCACGGCGACGGGGGCTACCGGGACCTCCCCTACCCCACGGTGATCGGCCACCGCGGGGCCAGCGGCTACCGGCCGGAGCACACGCTCGGCTCCTACCAGCTCGCCCTCGACCTGGGCGCCGATGTCATCGAGCAGGACCTGGTCCCGACCCGGGACGGGCACCTGGTGTGCCGCCACGAGAACGAGATCGGCGGCACCACCGACGTCGCCGACCATCCCGAGTTCGCCTCCCGGCGCACCACCAAGTCCGTGGACGGGGTCTTGGTCACCGGCTGGTTCACCGAGGACTTCACCCTCGCCGAGCTCAAGACCCTGCGCGCGAAGGAACGTATCCCCGCCGTCCGCCAGCGCAACACGCTCTACGACGGCCAGTGGGCGGTGCCCACCTTCGAGGAGGTCCTGCGCTGGGCCAACCGGGAGAGCCGCCGGCGCGACAGGCAGGTCTGGCTGCACGTGGAGACCAAGCACCCCAGCTACTTCCGGGCACTGGGCCTCGGCCTGGAGGAGCCCCTCGCCGAACTGCTGCGCCGCTACGGACGCGACCGCCGCGATTCGGCCCTGTTCCTCCAGTCCTTCGAACCCTCCAGCATCCAGCGGCTCTCCCGGCTGGTCTCGGCACCCCGTGTGGTCCTGCTCTCCGCCGCGGGCACCCGCCCCTGGGACTTCGAACAGGCCAAGGACCCGCGTACGGTCGCGGACCTGGTCAAGCCCGAGGGGCTGCGCTGGATCGCGGGCTTCGCGCAGGGCATCGGCCCCACCATGGACCTGATCCTCCCGCGCGACGCGGCCGGCAAGCTCGGTGCCCCGACCACCCTGGTCAAGGACGCCCACGCCCACGGGCTCGTGCTGCACCCCTACACCGCGCGCAACGAGAACAGCTTCCTGCCCGCCGACTTCCGCAAGGGCACGGATCCGGCCGCGTACGGGGACGCCTTCGGCGCCTTCCGGACGTACTTCGAACAGGGCATCGACGGCATCTTCACGGACAACCCGGACACCGGGCTGCTCGCGGCGGAGGCCTTCCGGCCGGGCCGACGCCCCGTCAACAGCTGAGCGGACCTTCCCGAACGAGTGAGCCGGGGCCGGCGGGGAAACCGCCGGGCCCGGCCCGCTCGTCCCGCCCGGCATGGACCTGCTGAAGGCTGACCTCTTTGAGAAGCTCGGCCCGCTGCTCTCCGCGGAGGCCGCCGCGGAGGCCCCGGGCACCGGAGAAGACGCGGCCGACCTGGAACAAGCCGTCTGGGTCAGGCTGCTGGAGAGCGGCCCCCGCGACCCGGACCCCGACGGCCGTGCACGCTGGCTGCGCCGGGCGGTGCGCGCCGAGGCGCGGCTCGCCCGGCGGCGCGCCCGGCGCGAGATCCCGTACGGCGCGACCCCCACGGACGGGGCCGGTGAACCGGAGGACGCGCTCCTGCACGGCGAGGCGACCCAGGCCATCCGGTCGGCGGTCGCCCGATTGCCCGGACGCTGCCCGGAGCTGATGAAGGCACTTCTTTCGCCCAGAGACCTCACTTACCGTGAAATCGCAGGAGAGTTGGGTATCTCACAAGGAAGTTTAGGGCCCGTACGTTCCCGTTGCCTGGGATGTCTGCGCAGAATGCTGGCTGCAGAGGTTGCGGCTCCTGGCCTGTGGGGAAAGGAGCGGTAGACCAACGGGCAACCAGGTGAGCGGGAGGCATGCGCACATGGGCATGAGCGTGACCATTTCGGCGGCGGCTGCCGAGGACGCTGAGCAGATCTTCAAGCTGCAGTACCTGGCCTTCCAGCGGGAGGCCGAGCTCTACGGCAACTACCTCATCCAGCCGCTCACCCAGTCCCTGGACTCCCTCAAGGGTGAACTGGCGACGGACACCGTACTGGTGGCCCGGCTCGGCGACGAGGTCGTCGGCACCGTGCGCGGCAGCGTGGACGAGGACGGTACCGGGAAGATCGCCAAGCTGTGCGTCCACCCCCGGCTGCAGGGCCACGGTCTCGGCGCGCGCCTGCTGCGCGCGGTCGAGGAGGCACTCGCGGGCGACAGCGCCACCACCCGCTTCCGCCTGCACACCGGGCACAAGAGCGAGTCCAACCTGCGGCTCTACCGCAAGGCCGGCTACACCCAGGTCGGCGGCCGCACGGCCTCCGACGGAGTGCGGCTGGTGATCCTGGAGAAGGAAGCCAAGGACACCGACTTCGCGGTCAGCGCCTAACCCTTCTTGCGCAGCCAGAGCATCCCGGTGATCGGCAGGATCACCGGGATGAACAGGTAGCCCATCCCGAAGTCCGACCACACGGTCGCGTCGGGGAAGGCGTCGGGGCGCACGAGGGTCCAGGTGCCCACCGTCAGGACGCCGGCCAGCTCGGCGGCGCAGCACAGGAGCGCCGCCTTGCGGGCCGTCTCCCCGCCGCGCACCAGCGAGTACGTGATGAACGCGTAGACCAGCGCGGCTACGGCGGACAGCGCGTACGCCAGCGGTGCCCGGTCGAACTCGGTGGAGATCTGGTACGCCGATCGCGAGACCGCGCCCACCACCATCACCCCGTACAGCCACACCAGGAGCAGCCCCGGCCCGGAGACGAGCCGCTTGCGTCCGGCGGGCGTGGCGGTCGTCGTGTCAGGCACCGGCGGTCCCCCAGATGTCGTAGAGCCGTACTTCGAGGACGGCGAGGACGACCGCGCCCGCGGCGACCGTCACCGAGCCCCACTTGGTCCGCTCGGTCAGCGAGAGCATCCCGGCGGCCGGTACCGCCGCGAAGGCGCCCACCAGGTAGGCCACGAAGATCACCGTGCCCTCGTCGGGCTTCTCGCCACGGGCCAGCATGACCAGGCCGATCACCAGCTGGGCCAGGACCAGTACGGTCACCACGGCCATGCCGATGAAGTGCCAGTCCTTGGTCGGCTGGTCCCGCCATGCGGCGTGGCCGCACCAGGCGGCGAGGGCGAGTGCGGCCACGCCTATGGCGACCGTCAGGGCGTCGAGCATGCAGCGAGGGTATTACGGGCCGAAAGACCCGATGCGCGCACCCTCCCCGCTCACCACGACGGCCGCACGCGACCGTGGTGGTCTTGACCACAGTGCACACCTGTGCCGGACTCGGCGCGCACGTGGCCGTACGGGGCCTTTCGGGCGTGTCCGTGCAGGTCGGCGTGGTTGATCGGGCCCCGGGACGGCTGACCGGGCCGGCCGCTGTTGTCCGGTATGCGGGCGAATTCCGTCCGCTATCCGGACAGTGTTGATCGGTGAAGCGACAGGTCTGCTTTACTTGGGCCCATGACCACGACGAGCTGCCGCACCCTTGCGACCGAGGCGACGATGACGCCCGGTGCTCGTTGTATGTGTCGAATGCGCGCCTTCTGAGGGCCCCTTCCGCAAGCCTCGCGCCCCGAAGCGAGACCGGCCGAGCCTGTCCGTACGCCTTGGACCGCTCCTGCCCCGCGCCCGCGCCGAGACCGCCGAATCATCCGGTTTCGACCCGTATCGCGTCCCCAGATCTTTGCCCCGTGCCCGGCACCGCTTTGCCGTGCACTCGACAGCGACGGAAATCCTGTGATCACCACATCGGGCCTCACGAAGGTCTACCAGTCCCGTGGCCGCGAGGTCACCGCCCTGGACGGCGTGGACCTCCACGTCCGCGAGGGCGAGGTCTACGGAGTCATCGGCCAGAGCGGCGCCGGCAAGTCCTCCCTGATCCGCTGCGTGAACCTGCTGGAGCGCCCCACCACCGGCACCGTGAGCGTCGACGGAGTCGACCTCACCGCTCTGGCGGGCCGCGGCCGCCGCGCCGGCAAGGACCTCCGCGAGGCCCGCAGCCGCATCGGCATGGTCTTCCAGCACTTCAACCTGCTGTCCTCGCGCACCGTCCAGGGCAACATCGAGCTGCCCCTGGAGATCCTCGGCGTCTCCGGCCGCGAGCGCTCCCGCAAGGCCCTGGAACTCCTCGACCTGGTCGGCCTCGCCGACAAGGCCAAGGCCTACCCCACCCAGCTCTCCGGCGGTCAGAAGCAGCGCGTCGGCATCGCCCGCGCCCTGGCCGGCGACCCCAAGGTGCTGCTCTCCGACGAGGCCACCAGCGCGCTGGACCCCGAGACCACCCGCTCCATCCTCCAGCTGCTGCGCGACCTCAACCAGCAGCTCGGCCTCACCGTTCTGCTCATCACGCACGAGATGGACGTGGTCAAGTCCGTCTGCGACTCGGCCGCCCTGATGAAGCGGGGCCGGATCGTCGAATCGGGCACCGTCGCCCAACTGCTCGCCACCCCGGGCTCCGAGCTCGCCGGTGAACTCTTCCCCGTCACCGGCGCCGCCACCGGCCCCGACCGCACCGTCGTCGACGTCACCTTCCACGGTGATGCCGCCGCCCAGCCGGTCATCTCGCAGCTCTCGCGCACGTACAACATCGACATCTCGATCCTCGGCGCCGCGATGGACACCGTCGCCGGCCGCCAGATCGGCCGCATGCGCATCGAACTGCCAGGCCGCTACGAGGACAACGTCGTACCCGTGGGCTTCCTGCGCGAGCAGGGCCTCCAGGTCGACGTCGTCGACGGGACCGACGGGACCGACGAGGCCGCCGAGGCCGACGAGATCGACAACGAACTGGCCGCACTGGTCAAGGATGGTGCGAAGTGACCTGGTCCGAAATGCAGCCCCTGCTCACCCAGGGCACCTACGACACCCTCTACATGGTGCTGTGGTCGACCCTGGTGACCGTCCTGGGCGGACTGCCGATCGGCATCCTGCTGGTCCTCACCGACAAGGGCGGCCTCCTCCAGAACCGGCCGCTCAACAAGGTCCTGGGCGTGATCGTGAACATAGGCCGCTCGCTGCCGTTCATCATCCTGCTGATCTTCCTGATCCCGGTCACCACCGCGGTCGTGGGCACCTTCATCGGCCCCACCGCCATGATCGTCCCGCTCGCCATCGGCGCCATCCCCTTCTTCGCCCGGCTCGTCGAGACCGCCGTCCGCGAGGTGGACCACGGCCTGATCGAGGCCGTCGAGTCCATGGGCGGCGGCATCCCCACCCTCGTCGGCAAGGTGCTCCTCCCGCAGGCCCTGCCGTCCCTCGTCGCCGGAGTCACCACCACCGTCATCACCCTGGTCGGCTACTCCGCCATGGCCGGCGCGGTCGGCGGCGAAGGCCTCGGATCCAAGGCCATCACCTACGGTTTCCAGCGCTTCGAGACCGGCTTCATGGTCGCCACCGTCGTCGTCCTGGTCGCCATCGTCACGGTGATCCAGCTCCTCGGCGACGGCGCGGTCCGGCTCCTGGCCCGCCGCGGCCGGACGGCCTGAACAGCCCTCGGGCCCGCAAGACCTCCCCCCTCAAGAAAGCCCGCACTTGTCGTGCTTGGGCCACCACCCTGTAAATGCAAGAAAGGCACTCTTCGTGCGTAAGAACGTCAAGCTCACCGCCCTCGCCACCACCGCCACCGCGCTCGCCCTCGGCCTCACCGCCTGCGGCAGCTCCTCGGACCCGTCATCCACCAAGGCCGACGGCGGCAAGGCCGACGAGAGCAAGCCCCTGGTCATAGCGGCCTCCCCGAGCCCGCACGCCGACATCCTGAACTTCGTCAAGGACAAGCTCGCCGCCAAGGAAGGCCTCAAGCTGGAGGTCAAGGAGTTCACGGACTACGTCCTGCCGAACACCGCCACCCAGCAGGGCCAGGTCGACGGCAACTACTTCCAGCACAAGCCGTACCTCGACGACTTCAACAAGAAGAACAAGACGACCGTCGTGCCCGTCGTCAACGTGCACCTGGAGCCCCTCGGCCTCTACTCCAAGAAGGCCAAGGCCATCGGCGACATCAAGCCCGGCCAGACCGTCGCCGTCCCCAACGACACCACCAACGAGGGCCGCGCGCTCCAGTTGCTCGCCGCGAACAACCTGATCACCCTCAAGGAGGGTGTCGGCACCGGCGCCAAGCTGTCCGACATCACCGACAAGAAGGGCCTGGAGTTCAAGGAGCTGGAGGCCGCCACGGTCCCGCGCGCCCTGAACGACGTGGACGCCGCCGTCATCAACGGCAACTACGCCCTTGAGGCCAACCTGTCGCCCGCCAAGGACGCGCTGATCCTGGAGAAGGCCGAGGGCAACCCGTACGCCAACTTCCTCGCGGTCAAGGACGGCAACCAGAACGACCCGCGGGTCCAGAAGCTCGCCAAGCTCCTGAACTCCGACGAGGTCAAGAAGTTCATCGAGGAGAAGTACCAGGGCTCGGTCGTCCCGGCCTTCGCCGCCCCGGCCTCCTGAGCCACCGGCCGGATCCGGCCACACCTTCCGGCCACCCCTTCCGGTCAGGCATCTCGGCCCCGCACGCCCCTGTCGGCGCGCGGGGCCGAACGGTGCCCGCCCGCGGGCAACCCGGCCCTGCACATCCCCCGGTCGATGCTGCATGCTGTGGCCTACGACCCGCACAAACGGTCCCGCACCACGGTCTCAGGCATGGAGCTGCGCATGACTACCACCTTCCCGGACGTCACCATCAGCACGGACCGGCTGGTGCTGCGCCCCTTCGAGGAAGAGGACGTCACGGCGCTCACCGAAATGATGAACGACGAGAACGTCACCGCCTGGACGACCGTCCCGCACCCCTACACCCAGGCCGACGCGCACGGCTGGGCCACCCGGCAGTCCCACGCCGAACGCACCGAGGGCCGCGGTCTCGCCCTCGCCGTCACCGAGTTCCTCACCCACCGCCTCGTCGGCGTCATCCACCTCCAGAACACCAACTGGCGCACCCGCTCCACCGAGGTCGGCTACGTCACCGCCCCCTGGGCCCGCGGCGAGGGCTACGCCAGCGAGTCCGTACTCGCCGTCGCCCAATGGCTCTTCCGCGAGCAGGGCTTCGAACGCCTCGAACTGCGCACACCCGCCGACAACACCGCCTCCCAGCAGGTGGCCCAGAAGATCGGCTGCATCAGCGAGGGCGTCCTGCGCAACGCGTGGATAGTGCGCACGCAGACGGCCGACGGCGACTGGACCGACACCCGCACCGACCTCATCGTCTGGAGCCTGGTCCCCGAGGACCTCGACGACGCGGAGGGGTACGGCGACTATGCCGACTACGGCGGCTACCGCGAGGGGTACGACGCCTACACCGCGGACAACGCCTACGGACAGCGGGCCGACGCGACCGGCCACCGCGTCGGCGCCGACTGGAAATGAACCGATGACCAGGTAGTCTCACCGTGCCCGAACCCGACGAAACTGCGCCTGCCCCCACTCCAGGAGACTGACGACGATGGCCGACCGGGTCACGGTGATCGGCTGGGACGGCTCGCCCCTGACCGCGGCCGCCCGGTCAGCGCTCTCCGCCGCCACCCTCGTGGCCGGCGCGGCCCACCACCTCGCCCTTCCCGAGGTCCCGCCCGCGGCCGAACGCATCCGCCTGGGCAGCCTCGGACTCGCCGCCCGCCGCATCGCGGGCCACCGCGGCACCGCCGTCGTCTTCGCCGACGGAGACCCCGGCTTCTTCGGCGTCGTACGCACCCTGCGCGCTCCCGAACACGGCCTGGAGGTCGAGGTCGTCCCGGCCGTCTCCTCCGTCGCCGCCGCCTTCGCCCGGGCCGGCATGCCCTGGGACGACGCCCAGGTCGTCGTCGCCCACCCCCGCACCCTGCGCCGCGCCGTCAACGTCATCCGCGCCCACGGCAAGGTCGCCGTCCTCACCTCGCCCGGCGCCGGCCCCGCCGAACTCGCGCTGCTCCTCGACGGAGTCCACCGCACCTTCGTCATCTGCGAGGAACTCGGTACCGACAAGGAGCAGGTGAGCGTCCTCACCTCCGACCGGGCCGCGGACCACACCTGGCGCGACCCGAACGTCGTCATCGTCATCGGCGGAAGCGGACAGGCCCTGGCCGCCGAACCGGCCTGGCTGCTCGGCCAGAGTCCGGCCCAGGCCCAGGCCGCCGGACGCGGCTGGGCCAGACCCCAGGCCGACACCGGCGAAGGCGAGTCCGCCCAGCTGCGCGCCGCCCAGCTCGCCCGGCTCGGCCCCCGTACCGGCGACCTCGTCTGGGACATCGGCGCCGGCTCCGGCGGCCTCGCCGTGGACGCCGCCGCGCTCGGCGCCGCCGTCATCGCCGTGGACGCCGACCCGGGCGCCTGCGAACGCGTAACTGCCGCCGCCCGCAAGCGGGGCGTGCAGCTCCAGGTCGTCGCCGGGCGGGCACCCCACGTACTGGAGAACCTGCCCGAACCCGACGTCGTACGCGTCGGCGGCGGGGGAGCCCAGGTCGTCGCGGCCGTCGCCGACCGCCGCCCCGAACGGATCGTCAGCCACGCCTCCACGCGCGACGAGGCGGAGGCCATCGGCCGCACGCTCACCGAACACGGTTACGAGGTGGAGTGCGCGCTGCTCCAGTCCGTCGGCCTGGACACCCGCACCTGGGCCGAACAGGAGCGTTCCGTCGTCTTCCTCCTGGCAGCCGAACGCCCCGTGACCCGCTGAGGTGAGAGCCGGGGTAGGCTGGCCGATCGTCGTACTGCCCAGGACGATTCGGGCATCACGGCACGGGATGACGCGCGACGTGGCGCAGTCCACAGTGGACCGTGGCGGTAATGGCCGCCGCGGTGGCTAACGGGCGCGACAATGCTTAGTGGTTGTCGCGCAGGTGCACGTGAGGCGCTGGTGCCGCACGGCAACCCCGCACGGAAACTCCGCGCGGCGGCCTTGTGGGCGACCGGGCGATCGAAGAGGCAACACCGATGGGCGAGGGGTACGCATGACTGACACCGGCCAGGTCCCGGGCGAGGGTCACCCGGACAACGCGGGCATGGTGGATCAGCAGGGCATCCCCGCTCCGGTCCAGCTCCCGCCGCCGCTTCCCCCGGGCTACGCCTTCCAGGACCTCGTGGACGACCCGGCCGAGCCCGAGGACGAGGAACTGCTGCTGATGCCGAGCGGCCAGGGTGCGTGGAGCGACCCGCAGGTCGTCCCGCAGGCCCCCTCCTTCCCCGTCGAGAACCCGCAGGCCGAGCCCCAGCCGTACGCCGACGCGCCCTACGGCGCCGAGCCCTCGTACCCCGAGGCGCCGGTGGCGTACGCGGAGCCCGCCGCGTACCCCGAGTACCCCTCCTACGGCGCCGACGCCCACGAGACGGGCGGCCGTGACTCCGGCGCGCTCGACCTCGGCGGACTCGTCGTGCCGCCGCCCGCGGCCCCCGCCCCCGCCGTCGCCCAGGCCGCTCCGGTCCGACGCCCGCTGCACATGGGCCCGCCGATGCCCGAGGCCAACGGCGGAGTCGTACGGTCCCTCGCGGACCGCGGTCCGGCCGCGACGCCCGCTCCGGCCGCTCCGGTCCACCAAGCGGGGCCGCCGACCACGGGCCTCGAATACCTGGACGTCCCGCGCACGGAGGCCGTCGCCGCCCCCGCGCCGCAGCTCGGCGAGATCCCCCCGCAGGCCGGCGCGCCGTGGACGCCGGAGCCCGCGCCGGCGCCGGCGTTCGCCCCCGAGCCGGTGGCGGAGCCCGTCCTGGCAGCTGCGGCTCCCGAGGCCGCGCCCGAGCCCGCGCCCGTGCCCGCCCCGGAGCCGGTCGCCGAGGCTGCGCCGCAGCCGCAGCCGCAGCCGGTGGCCGTCGAGGCCGCCCCGGAGCCCGTACCGGCCCCCGTGGCGGTCGAGGCCGTCGCTCCGGAGCCCCAGTCCCAGCCGCAGCCTGAGCCGCAGCCCCAGCCTGAGCCGCAGCCCGAGGCTGTGCCCGCCCCCGCCGAAACGGTGGCCCAGGCGCCGGAGCCCGAGCCCGTCGTGGTGCCCGAGCCGCAGCCCGTACCCGAGCAGGCCGTTCCCGAGCAGCCGGTACAGGAGCAGGCCGCTCCCGCAGCGGTCGAGCCGGTCGTCGAGGCCGAGCCCGTACCGGCCGGACCCGTTCCCGCCGAGCCCGAGCCGGTCGCCGCCGAGCCCGTTCAGGCGGTGCAGGCGCAGGTGCAGGAGCTGCAGCCGGAGCAGGAGCAGCAGCCGGCGCCGGAGCCCGTACCGGCCGAGCCCGTACCGGCCGAGCCCGAGCCGGTCGCCGCCGAGGCGGAGCCGCAGCCCGAGCCCGTCGCCGTCCCGGCCGAGCCCGCCGCGGGCGAGGCCGCTCCCGCCTACGACGACGCCGAGCGCGAGGCCGTCCTGCGCGTCATGCGCGAGCGCCGTGACATCCGCAAGGGCTTCCGCACCGACCCGATCCCGCACGAGGTGCTCCTGCGCGTCCTGGAGGCGGCCCACACCGCGCCCAGCGTCGGCCACTCCCAGCCCTGGGACTTCGTCGTCATCCGCTCCGCCGAGACCCGCCAGACGATGCACGAGCTCGCCCAGCGCCAGCGCGAGGCCTACGCGAACTCCCTGCCCAAGGCCCGGGCGAAGCAGTTCAAGGAACTCAAGATCGAGGCCATCCTCGACACCCCGGTGAACATCGTCGTCACCGCCGACCCCACCCGCGGCGGCCGCCACACCCTCGGCAGGCACACCCAGCCGCAGATGGCCCCGTACTCCTCGGCCCTCGCCGTCGAGAACCTCTGGCTCGCCGCGCGCGCCGAAGGCCTCGGCGTCGGCTGGGTCAGCTTCTTCGACGAGCGCGAGATGGTCCGCGAACTCGGCCTGCCGGAGCACCTGGAGGTCGTCGCGTACCTGTGCGTCGGCTACGTCGACGAGTTCCCCGAGGAGCCCGAGCTCCTGCAGGCCGGCTGGTCGAAGCGCCGGCCGCTCTCGTGGGTCGTCCACGAGGAGACGTACGGGCGCCGCGCGCTGCCCGGCGAGGAGCCGCACGACCTGCTCTCGGAGACGGTCGCCAGCATCCGCCCGCTCGACGCGAAGGCGCTCGGCGAGGCGTGGGAGCGGCAGAAGCGCATGACCAAGCCCGCCGGGGCCCTGGGCATGCTCGAAATCATCTCCGCCCAGCTCAGCGGCCTCTCCCGGGTCTGCCCGCCGCCGATCCCGGAGCCCGCCGCCGTCGCGATCTTCGCCGGTGACCACGGCGTGCACGCCCAGGGCGTCACCCCGTGGCCGCAGGAGGTCACCACCCAGATGGTGGCCAACTTCCTGGGCGGCGGAGCGGTCTGCAACGCCTTCGCCAACCAGGTCGGCGCCGAGGTCTGCGTGATCGACGTCGGCGTCGCGGGCGACCTGCCCGCCACCCCCGGTCTGCTGCCCCGCAAGGTCCGCCCGGGCACGGCCGACCTGTCCGTCGGCCCCGCGATGACCCGCGAGGAAGCCGTCGCGGCGATCGAGGTCGGCATCGAGACCGCCCGCGACCTGGTCGCGGCGGGCAACAAGGCCCTGCTCACCGGCGAGATGGGCATCGCGAACACCACGGTGTCCGCCGCGCTGATCTCGGTCTTCACCGGGGTGGACCCGGCGGAGGTCACCGGCCGCGGCACGGGCATCAACGACGAGACCCACGCCCGCAAGGTCGAGGTCGTACGCCGCGCCCTGGAACTCCACCAGCCGGACCCGGCGGACCCGGTCGGCGTCCTCGCGGCCATCGGCGGCCTGGAGCACGCGGCGATCGTCGGCCTCCTCCTCGGCGGCGCCTCCCTGCGTACGCCGGTCATCCTGGACGGCGTCAGCGCCGGCGCTGCCGCCCTGGTGGCCCGCGCCATCGCCCCCGAGTCGCTGTCGGCGTGCATCGCGGGCCACCGCAGCGCGGAGCCGGGCCACGTCGCGGCGCTCAACAAGCTGGGCCTGCGCCCGCTCGTCGACCTGGACCTCCGCCTCGGCGAGGGCACGGGCGCACTCCTGGCCCTCCCCCTGGTCCAGAGCGCGGCCCGCGCGATGCACGAGGTCGCCACGTTCGACTCCGCCGGCGTCACCGAGAAGTAGTCCGCGGGTTGCCGCGGCCGGGGGCCCCGCCCCCGGACCGCGCGCCTGGCGGACGGCCTGTGTCACGTCCCGCCCCGCCCGGGGGAGGCGGCCGGGGGGAGTTCGAGGCGCTGGGTCCGGGGCGGAGCCCCGGAGGCACCGCAGCGGGCCCGCCCCGCGCCACCGCCCGGCCCGCGCCGTATGGTGGACCCGCACCACATAACCGCACGTCAGTACCCCGCCGCTCCAACGCCGCAGCGGCACGCAAACGCACCGCCGCCCTCAGGAGCCGCACCGCCATGGCCGAACACCCCGCCTACCCCGTAGGACTCCGTCTGGCCGGCCGCCGCGTCGTCGTCATCGGCGGCGGACAGGTCGCCCAGCGGCGCCTCCCCGCCCTGATCGCGGCCGGCGCCGACGTCCTGCTCGTCTCGCCCTCGGCCACCCCCTCCGTGGACGCCATGGCCGAGACCGGCGAGATCCGCTGGGAGCGCCGCCGCTACGAGGACGGCGACCTCGCCGACGCCTGGTACGCCCTCATCGCCACCCAGAACCGCGAGGCCAACGAGCGCGCCTCCGCCGAGGCCGAGCGCGAGCGCGTCTGGTGCGTGCGCGCCGACGACGCCTCTGCCGCCACCGCCTGGACCCCGGCCACCGGCCGCATCGAGGGCGTCACCGTCGCCGTGCTGACGGGCAACGACCCCCGCCGCTCCGCCGCCGTCCGCGACGCCGTCGTCGAGGGCCTGCGCGACGGCACCCTCGCCGCCCCCGGCCACCGGCACAAGTCGACCCCCGGCGTCTCCCTCGTCGGCGGCGGCCCCGGCGACCCCGACCTCATCACCGTGCGCGGCCGCCGCCTCCTCGCCGAGGCCGATGTCGTCATCGCCGACCGGCTCGGCCCCCGCGACCTGCTCGACGAGCTCCCCCCGCACGTCGAGGTCATCGACGCTGCGAAGATCCCGTACGGCCGGTACATGGCCCAGGAGGCCATCAACAACGCCCTGATCGAGCACGCCAAGGCCGGCAAGGCCGTGGTCCGGCTCAAGGGCGGGGACCCGTACGTCTTCGGCCGCGGCATGGAGGAGCTCCAGGCCCTCGCCGAGGCCGGCATCTCCTGCACCGTCGTTCCCGGCATCTCCAGCTCCATCTCGGTGCCCGGCGCCGTCGGTATCCCGGTCACCCACCGGGGCGTGGCCCACGAGTTCACCGTGGTCAGTGGCCACGTCGGCCCCGACGACCCGCGTTCGCTCGTGGACTGGGCCTCCCTCGCCAAGCTCACCGGCACCCTGGTGATCCTCATGGGCGTGGACAAGATCGGCCTGATCGCCGAGGCGCTCGTGCGCCACGGCCGCTCCGCCGACACCCCCGTCGCGGTGATCCAGGAAGGCACCACCGCCACCCAGCGCCGGGTGGACGCGACCCTCGCCACGGTCGGCGCGACCGTCCGCGAGCAGGAGGTCCGCCCGCCCGCGGTCATCGTCATCGGCGAGGTCGTCCGCGTCGGCACCCCGACTCTCCCCACCACCAGCGCCTGACAGGCCGTTGGCACCACACCCAGGACAAGGCAGTATCACCCTGTGGCTGATCTCATCACCGTCGAGGACCCCGACGACCCGCGCCTGCGCGACTACACGGGCCTGACCGACGTCGAACTGCGGCGCAGGCGCGAGCCCGCGGAAGGGCTCTTCATCGCCGAGGGCGAGAAGGTCATCAGACGGGCCAAGGACGCCGGGTACGAGATGCGCTCGATGCTGCTCTCGGCCAAGTGGGTCGACGTCATGCGCGACGTGATCGACGAACTCCCCGCCCCGGTCTACGCCGTCAGCCCGGAGCTCGCCGAACGCGTCACCGGCTACCACGTGCACCGCGGCGCCCTCGCCTCCATGCAGCGCAAGCCGCTGCCCACGGCCGAGGACCTGCTCGCCACCACCCGCCGCGTGGTCGTCATGGAAGCGGTCAACGACCACACCAACATCGGGGCCATCTTCCGCAGCGCCGCGGCCCTCGGCATGGACGCGGTGCTGCTGTCGCCCGACTGCGCGGACCCGCTCTACCGCCGTTCGGTGAAGGTCTCCATGGGCGCGGTCTTCTCCGTCCCCTACGCCCGTCTGGACGCCTGGCCCAAGAGCCTGGACTCGGTCCGCGAGGCCGGCTTCAAGCTGCTCGCCCTGACCCCGCACCAGAAGGCCTCGCCGATCGACGTGGCCGCGCCCCAGTCCCTGGAGCGCGTGGCGCTGATGCTCGGCGCCGAAGGGGACGGCCTGTCCACGCAGGCGCTGGTCGCCGCCGACGAATGGGTGCGCATCCCCATGGCGCACGGCGTGGACTCGCTGAACGTGGGCGCCGCGGCCGCGGTCGCCTTCTACGCCGTGGCCCAGGGTCGCGAAGCCCCGTAGCGGATCAGAGTTTCTGGGCGGCGGCGATGCCCAGGGCCACGATCAGCGTCACCACGACGAACACGATCAGCCGCTGCCGCATCAGCTTCGGGTCCGGCCGTGAAGGGCGCCGCCCCGCCCCCGTCGTACGGGGGGCCGGGCGGCCGCCCGTACGCCCCGCGGTCGGCCGGGAGGACGGGCCCGCCGCACCCCGCGGGTTACGGGGGGACGAGGGCCGCGAGTGCGGTCCGCTGTGCGGCTCGCCCTGGGCCCGGGGCGTGGTGCTGCCGCCCGTACGGCGCTCCGTACGCTCCGCGTACTCCTCGGGAAGCCGGCCGGTGGGCTGCTGCTGCTCCGCGCGGGCGCGCTGCGCCGGCGGGCGACCGTCGGACAGGCCCTGTGCCTCGCGCGACGCGATCTCCTTGAGCCGCATCGAGAGCTGGAGCGTGCTGGGCCGCTCCTCGGGATCCTTGGCCAGGCAGGCCCGTACGAGGGGTGCGAGCGCGTCCGGAACCCCGACGAGGTGCGGCTCCTCGTGCACCACGCGGTACAGCATGACCTCGGAACTGCCGTGCCCGAAGGGCGAGTCCGCCGTCGCCGCGTAGGCGAGGGTGGCGCCGAGGGCGAAGACGTCGGTGGCCGGGGTGACGGCGGCGCCGCGCACCTGTTCTGGCGCGAGGAAACCGGGGGAGCCGACGGCCGTCCCCACGTGGGTGAGGGTGCTCGCCCCGGTGGCCCAGGCGATCCCGAAGTCGATGATCCGAGGGCCCTTCGGGGAGAGCAGGATGTTCGAGGGCTTGAGGTCCCGGTGGACGACCCCCGCCTCGTGCACGGCGACCAGCCCTTCGGAGAGCGCGGCGCCGATGGCGGCGATCTGCGCGGCCGTCAGGGGGCCTTCCTCGGCCACCTTGTCATGCAGGGAGGGCCCGGGGACGTACTGGGTGGCGAACCAGGGCCGCTCGGCCTCCAGGTCCGCGGCCACCAGACGGGCGGTGCACCCGCCGCGGATCCGCCGGGCGGCGGACACCTCGCGGGCGAACCGGGAGCGGAACTCCTGGTCCTCGGCCAGATCCGGCCGGATGACCTTGAGCGCGACGCGCTGCCCGCGCCGGTCGGACCCCAGGTAGACCACGCCCATACCGCCGGCCCCGAGCCGTCGGTGCAGCCTGAACGAGCCGACGACACGCGGGTCCTCGCGCCGGAGCCGCATCATCGCCATGTCCACCCCGCTGCCCGGTCGTCCTGTTGACGTGGCACAGCTTACGGACCATCCGGCATGTGCGCTCAGAGGCCGCGCCCTCGCCGGGGGATTCGATCGTCAGTGCTGCACAGCGCACTTGAGGGAGTATCAGGGACTTCGTCCGGCCCGGATGGGGAGCGGACCGGCCGGGTCAAACACCCTTTCGGGTAAGGGGATTGGGGATCCGGCATCCCCTCCGGCCCGGCGGGGGGCGGCTGTCCGCCGGCCGCCCGCGAGTCGATCTCCGCCGCCCCTCGTCGGCGGACACGCATGAACGGGGAGTGACGGAAGTGAGCGAAGTCACTACGCTCCGGTGACCCCCTCCGGGAAGACCCCGATGCCGGGGGACCGGTCTCCACCCAGGGGAGTACGCGGGGGTGAGCCCGTCATCCTCCGGGAGGCCCGGCAATGGGTACGAGGGCATGAGGCCAGGAGCCTTCCGCGTGCCTAGTGTTGAAGACAAGCGGCGGGTGGCGCACTCGTCCCCCGAGGTCACAAGCCCGCCGCTGCCAGACGACAGGGAGAGGACCATGGCGGACATCGCACGGCAGGGACGCAAGGCATTCGCGTTCAACGGCCATGAGTCCGGTACGCGCCACCCGCTGGTGGCCGCAGCCATGGTGCTCCCCCTGGCCGCCCTCCTGCTCTTCCTCTTCGGAGGCTTCGAGCAGGTGGCGGCGCAGGCGTCGTCCGTGGGCGCGATGCTGGGGCGCTGAGCGGCGCCCCGGGTCCGGGAGAGCGGCCCGGGCCGGGACATCCGCCTTTGTCACACCCCGTGGGGACGGGGGCGTGGCGACGGACGGCAGGTGAAGGGTGCTGCCGGTGCGACTGGGGAGTCGTACCGGCAGCACCCTTTTTGCGTGCGGGCCCCCCGTCGTGGAGGCGGTCCGGAAGGCGGTCCGGAGGAACGCAGAAGCCCCGGCCGTCGAGACGGCCGGGGCTTCCGGGCGGTGCGCGATACTGGGATTGAACCAGTGACCTCTTCCGTGTCAGGGAAGCGCTCTCCCGCTGAGCTAATCGCGCGGGCTCCACGGCTCGAAAGCCGCAGGTCAGGCAGGTAATGCTTTGGTACTGCGTGCGCGATACTGGGATTGAACCAGTGACCTCTTCCGTGTCAGGGAAGCGCTCTCCCGCTGAGCTAATCGCGCGGGGATCCTTGCGGATCAGTGGACGATACTGGGATTGAACCAGTGACCTCTTCCGTGTCAGGGAAGCGCTCTCCCGCTGAGCTAATCGTCCTTGGAGGTGGAGACGGGATTTGAACCCGTGTAGACGGCTTTGCAGGCCGTTGCCTCGCCTCTCGGCCACTCCACCATGGAGCTGCAGGGGTCCTCGGGAAGAAAATCCCCCACTTCGAGCGGACGACGAGACTCGAACTCGCGACATCCACCTTGGCAAGGTGGTGCTCTACCAACTGAGCTACGTCCGCAGGTCACCGTGTTCGCTCCGGGGTTTTTCCCCTTCGCTCCCTGGCGACGTGTTGAACTCTAGCGGATTACCGGGCCAGCTCAAAAACGCGTTTCCGCAGCGTGCTGCCGCTCGATCACCACCGGTCACCTGCTGCTCACCCCACCGGCGCCGCCGCGTCACCGGTCATAGACTCGCAGCCGTGCACGACCTGCCTCCTCTGGCCCGCTTCGGCGGCCTTCTCGCGACCGACCTCCGAGATGTCACCAGCGACCCCGCGGCCCTGGACTCCACCGGCTTCTGGGCGGTGGCCGCCGACTTCGAAGGGCGGCTCGTCTGCGCGCGCTTCGGGGACATACGCCCCGACCCCGTCCCCGCGCCCGCACCGGGCGCCTGGCGGGGTCCCGCCGCCGACGAGTGGTCCTCCTCGCTCGACCGGGCCGCGTACGTGGCCGGCGTCCGCCGCATCCGCGAGCACATCGCCGCCGGCGAGGTCTACCAGGCCAATCTCTGCCGGGTGATGTCCGCGCCGCTGCCCCACCCGGCCGATGCCGATGTCGACGCGCTCACCGCGCTCCTCGCGCGCGGCAACCCCGCGCCCTACGCAGGAACGATTCGGCTCCCCGCGCACGGCGTCGAGATCGCCACCGCCTCCCCGGAGCTGTTCCTGCGCCGCACCGGCCGCCGCGTCGACTCCGGCCCCATCAAGGGCACCGGCCGCACCGCCGAAGACCTGCTCCCCAAGGACCACGCCGAGAACGTGATGATCGTGGACCTCGTACGCAACGACCTCGGCCGGGTCTGCGCCACGGGCTCCGTCACCGTCCCCGAGCTGTGCGCCGTCGAGGAGCACCCGGGCCTGGTCCACCTCGTCTCCACCGTGAGCGGCGAACTCGCCGACGGCGTCGGCTGGCCGGAGCTGCTCGCCGCCACCTTCCCGCCCGGCTCCGTCACCGGAGCGCCCAAATCCTCCGCCCTGCGGATCATCGAGACCCTGGAGACCGCTCCCCGCGGCCCCTACTGCGGCGGCATCGGCTGGGTCGACGCCGACCAGGGCACCGGCGAGCTGGCCGTCGGCATCCGCACCTTCTGGATCGACCGGGAAGCCCCCGGCGGCCCCCGCCTGCTGTTCGGCACCGGCGCGGGCATCACCTGGGGCTCCGACCCCGACCGCGAGTGGGCCGAGACCGAACTGAAGGCCGCCCGCCTGCTGCGGGTAGCGTCTGGAACCCACGAGAACGGGACCATGAGAGGGGCCGTACGGTGAAAATCTGGCTCGACGGAGCTCTGCGGGACGTCGACGACGCGAGGGTGTCCGTCTTCGACCACGGGCTGACCGTGGGTGACGGCGTCTTCGAGACCCTCAAGGCGGAGCGCGGCAAGCCCTTCGCGCTCACCCGCCACCTCGACCGGCTGACGCGCTCGGCCCGCGGACTGGGCCTGCCGGACCCCGACCACGACGAGGTGCGCCGGGCCTGCGCGGCCGTACTGGAAGCCAACCCGGTGCCGTTCGGGCGGCTGCGCGTCACCTACACCGGCGGCGTCTCCCCGCTCGGCTCCGACCGCGGCGAGGCCGCGCCCACCCTGATCGCCGCAGTGGTGGAGTCCCCCCGCCGCCCGGACACCACCGCCGTCGTCACGGTGGACTGGGTCCGCAACGAGCGCTCCGCCGTGGCAGGCCTCAAGACCACCTCGTACGCCGAGAACGTCGTCGCACTGGCGACCGCCGCCCGGGCCGGGGCCTCGGAGGCACTCCTCGCCAACACCGTCGGACAGCTCTGCGAGGGCACCGGCTCCAACGTCTTCGTCGTGCTCGACGGCCAACTGCACACCCCGCCCCTGGCCTCGGGCTGCCTTGCCGGCATCACCCGCGCCCTCGTCGTCGAATGGGCCGGGGCCAAGGAGACCGACCTGCCCTTCGAGGTGCTGGAGCAGGCCGAGGAGGTCTTCCTGACCTCCTCGCTGCGCGACGTCCAGGCGGTCACGCGGATCGACGGCCGCGAGCTCGCCGCGGGCCCGGGCCCGGTCACGGCCGAGGCCATGCGGATCTTCGACGCCAAGGCGGGCACGGAACTCGACCCCTAGGCCCCCAGGTCCTTCGGACGGATAAAGGCTGTCGCGGCGGCCTCGGGGCGGGTAGAACTCGACCAATGACCACCACCCTGCGGCCGTCCGGGCCGCTCCAGCAGACCACGACGGGGGCGCGGACGCGTCCGTACGAGATCCGGGTCAACAGCAGGCGCGTCGGCGCCCTGCTGATCGCCTCCGACACCCCCTTCGGGCCGACGGTCGGCGAGATCCGCGACCTGAGCGTCGACGAGGGCGACCGTCGGCGGGGGAGGGCCACGGTGGCCGCGCTCGCCGCCGAGGAAGTGCTGCGCGGCTGGGGCTGCCGCCGGGTCCGCGTAGCCGTCCCGGCCGACTCGGCGGGCGGCCTGCGCATGGCCGAGGCCCTCGGGTACACCGAGTACAGCCGCAACATGGTCAAGGACCTGCCGGCCGAGCCGCCCGCTCTGCCCGAAGGACTGCTCGGCCGCCCGATGACGGACGCCGAGTACGAGGTCTGGAACGCCGGGGCCATCGAGTCCTACGCCGCCGGCTGGACCAGCCGCGGCATGTCCGCGCAGGCCGCGCACGCGAAGTCGGTGGCCGACCACGAGACCCAGCTGCCGCAGGGCCTGGCCACCCCCGGAACCGACTTCATCGTCCTGGAGGCGGCCGGAGTGCCCGTCGGCCATGTGTGGCTCGCACCCGGGGACGAGGGCGCGTACGTCTTCGACGTCGAGGTCGACGCCGAGTACCGGGGCCGGGGGCACGGCCGCCACCTGATGCTGCTCGCCGAGCGCACGGCCCTCGCCGGGGGCCACCGCGTGCTCGGGCTCCACGTCTTCACCGACAACACCCCGGCCCTGCGCCTGTACGAGTCCCTCGGCTACCGCCCCACCAACTTCAACTACGTCAAGGACCTGATCTAGGCCGGATCAGGCCCGGTCGGAGGCCAGCAGGCGGTCCGCGATCTCCTCGATCCGGGCGCGCAGGCCGTCCTGGCTCTTGCCGCCGTCCAGGCGTTCGCCGCCGATCACGTACGTCGGGGTGCCGGTCACGCCGATCGCCTCGCCCTCCGCCTGGTCGGCGTCGACGATCAGGATGTGCCGCCCGTCGATCAGGGCGGTGTCGAACTCCTCGACGTCGAGACCCAGTTCACGCGCCACGTCCAGCAGCACCGGCTCGCCGCGCTCGCCCAGCTCCGCGGTGCGCGCCAGCACGGCCTCCGCGTACGGCCAGCCCTGCCCCTGCTCCACGGCCTCCTCGGCGGCCTGCGCCCCGGCGAAGGCGTGCTTGTGCTTCTCCAGGGGGAAGTGGCGCAGCCGGATGTCCAGCCGGTCGCCGTAGCGGGCCCGCAGGGCGCGTACGTCGTCCAGCGCGCTGTGGCAGTCCGGGCACTGCAGTTCGCACCAGACTTCGAGGATCACGGAATCGGTCATACGGACAGTCTCCCAGGCCCGCACGCGCCCACCCACCGGTACCCGGGGAGGAGGCGCGACCCGGAGATGTCCCGGAGATCCGTGCGGCAGCGGCCGTGGACCTGGCTCGTACGGTGCCCCCGGGGCAGGATGGATAGGGACAGACCGCCCACACCTGGAGGACCGCATGCTCGCCGAGACCATTTGTGCCGCGGTGTCCGCGGCGGGCCTGGGCATCGCCGCGCTGACCGCCTACCGCAGGCGCTTCCTGGCCGCGACGCGGATCGCCGCGTACGCGCTGGTGCCCGTCGCCCTCGTGATGACGGGCCTCGTGGAGTGGGTGTCCGGAATCGTCTTCAACCCGACCGTCTGGGCCGGCTTCGGCCTGCTCGGGCTCGCCTGGCTGCTCCTCGTCACCACCCGCCGCGTCGAGCGCCGCAGGCTCGGGACGTCCGAGAAGCCGGCCAAGGCCGCCAAGGGGAGTCCGGGCCGGGAGGCCGTCGCCCCGGCCGCTTCCGCGCCGTCCCTGGGCGCCGGCAGCCGCCCCCAGCCCACCGCTCGCCAGAATCCGTCGGCCGCCGCCCCCGCGGACGACTTCTCGGACATCGAGGCCATCCTCAAGAAGCACGGGATCTGACCGGCCGGGGCCGGGGGCGCCCAGGTCCACGAGATCGGGCGAAGTGCCGGGCGGATCTTGGCGTGTTGAGGGACGGATGGGGGCGCGCTGCGCCATCATCGGCCCGACATGCTCGAGACATCGCAGAGTGAGCCCTCGGTGCCCGCGCCGGTACCCGCCCCTGTCGCCGAGGAGCCGCGAGGCTGCCTCTTCGCCCTTTCCCAGCCGCCCCTGATGATCTTCCTAGCCGTGATCGGCGTCCTGCTGCTGCTCGCCGCCGTCCACGATCTGTTCCTGCTCTGACCGTCCCTGCTCCGAGGGGCTCGCGTCGGCTTCCTTGCGCCGGGCCCGGTACGCCGCCACGTGCAGCCGGTTCCCGCAGGTCCGGCTGTCGCAGTAGCGCCGCGAGCGGTTCCGCGACAGGTCCACGAAGGCGCGCCGGCAGTCCGGGGCCTCGCAGCGCCGCAGCCGTTCCTGCTCGCCGGAGACCACGATGAAGGCCAGCGCCATGCCGCCGTCGGCTGCCAGGTGGTCGCCCACCGAGGCGCCCGGCGCGAAATAGTGCACGTGCCAGTCGTAGCCGTCGTGGTCGGTCAGCTGCGGGGTGGTGCCGGCCGTCGCGACCAGTTCGTTGATCAGCGCGGATGCCGCACGCGAGTTCGGTGCGGCGAAGACCTGGGCGAACTTGCCGCGCACCGTACGGACCCCGGCCAGGTCGCGGGCGCCCAGCTCGCCGACGTCGCTGATCGAGTACTCCTGTACGAAGTCGCGCAGCGCGCTGATGTCCGAGAGTCCGTCGGGCTGGTCCGCCTCGGCCGCGGTGTTCACCAGCGCGACGACGACGTCGAGCGCGCGACGGGTGTCGTGGGGGATCTGCACGGGGTCTCCCTCAAGGGCCGGGCCTGCGGCGACGGGCTGCTGCCGCCGCTGGGGGCCGACTCTGGCGGGTTGCTGCGGAAGGGGGTCTCCACGCACACCGGCGCCGTCCGCACGGGTGGCTCCCGCGTGAACAGCGCCGGCACTGCCGTATGTGGTTGTCCGACGCACACCGTCGCCCCGAGTCGGACGGTGTCGATCGGCTGTAGGCCTGGCTCAGCTTTCGGCCAGGATGTGGGAGAGCTCCTTGTCGAGATCGAAGTGCCGGTGCTCGGTCCCGGGTGGGACCGCTGCGTCCGTCCGCTTGAGGAACGACTCGAGTGCTCGGGCGGGTGCTTCGAGCAGCGCTTCTCCCTCCGGTGAGCTCAGGGCGATGCAGACGACGCCCTGACCGTGGCTGCGGGAGGGCCAGACGCGGACGTCGCCGGTACCGGTGGGCCGGTGGAGGCCCTCCGCGAGGAGGTCGCGGGCGAATACCCATTCGACCGTTTCCTCGGCGCCGGTGTGGAAGGTGGCGTGCACGGCGTAGGGGTCGGCCGTGTCATACCGCAGGCCCGCGGGAACAGGCAGTGAGGACTCGCTCGACACAACGAGGCGCAGGTGCAGCTCGCAGCTGACCGTGGTGTTCATAAGCGCCAGGGCCTTTCGCTCAGTGTGCGCTCGGGGATTCGCACGTCGGCGAAATCGACATGCCACCTACGGTGCCGTTGTAAACCCCTCTGACCGTTTTGCGGACCTCTGGGTCCCTCGTACGGCGGATCCAAAGCACCATTCACGTGTGCTTCCGGCTCCGGTAGATTCGTCCCCATGAATACGGGGAGTGACCGCGAGACCGATCAGTCCGCAGCCGACGCGAGCGCAGCCGACACAGCGGCCTCCGACGCGTCCGGCAAGGAAGCCGCGCCGGAGGCGCCGCACGTGTCGAAGGCGCCCGCCTTCATCAAGGCCAACCGGAGCCTGCACCTGAGCTGGCAGGTCGGCGTCTTCGTCGTCGGCCTCGCCGTCATCGCGGCGGGCGTCGCCATGCTCGTCCTGCCCGGACCGGGCTGGGTGGCGATCTTCGCGGGCCTGGCGATCTGGGCCACCGAGTTCGCCTGGGCCCACCTCGTGCTGCGCTGGACCAAGCGCAAGGTCACCGAAGCGGCACAGAAAGCGCTCGACCCGAAGGTCCGCCGCCGCAACATCATCCTGACGAGCGTGGGCCTCGTGATCGCGGGTGCGCTGATCGGCTTCTACCTGTGGAAGTACGGGCTCGTGCTGCCCTGGAACCTCAAGGACCAGTGACCGACCGGTGCTGGTCATGGAGCACCGCTGACATGCGGTAATGTTTGCGGTGCGTCCGGGCGATTAGCTCAGTGGGAGAGCACTTCGTTCACACCGAAGGGGTCACTGGTTCGAACCCAGTATCGCCCACCCGGACCAGAGGCCCGGAGACTTTCACAGTCTCCGGGCCTCTGGCGTTTCCCGGCTTCCGGGACGTCCGGGCGGCTCATCCGAGCCGGCTGATGGCGTCCCGGAGCCTCCGGGCGTCCCGCAGCCGCTTCTCGTACGTGGCCCCCACCGCCAGCAGCAGCAGGCCCGCCAGGGCCGGCGGCACCCAGCGCGGGAGCGCCCCCGCGACCTGCACCACGTACGGGGCCAGCTCGTGCAGCGCCACCGCCGCGAGTACGGCGCCGCCCAGCAGGAGCGGGGCCTGGAGCCTGTGGTGGGCGCCCACCAGGGTCACCGCCAGCGCGGCCAGGCCCAGCAGCAGCGGCCGCAGCCAGTGCGCATCACCGGCCGGGGAGGCCCCCAGGGCGGCCAGCAGGCTCGGCAGCAGGGTCGCGGCCAGCCCCGGGCCGTACGCCGTCCAGGAGGACGCCCGCGGGTCCCTATGGCGCCGCAGGAGGCCCACCACGAGGGCGGGAGCCGTGACCGGCAGCGTGTACGCCTCCGGAACCGTGACCCCGGAGTCGGCCAGCCGGACCCAGGTCGCCGCCACGAACAGCGCCCCCGCCGCCCAGCCGGCCGCAGCGCGCCGGTCCGCCCGTACCGCGGCCCCCGCGCAGATCACCCCGGCCAGTGCCAGGACCAGCGCCAGCGTCCCGGCCCGGCCGGCCGACAGGGCCACCGCCGCAGCACCGGCGACGGCCGCCGCGATCTCCGACGGCACCCGCACGGAGCCCAGCCGCGGCCCGAGCGCGGCCACCACCGCGGGCACCGCGAGCACCGGGAGCGACCACCAGGCCACGGCCAGGTCCGCCACCGCGGCCGCCGCCACCAGCACCCCCGTGGCGTACGCGACCGCGCACACCGCCGCCCCCGAGCGGACCGGGCGCGGAGCGGGCGTGTACGCCGCCCCCGCCACGCAGCCCGCGCCCAGCAGCCCCCACACCGCGAAGGTCGCCGCCCGGCCGTCCAGCGCGCCCACGGACACGTTCACGCCGCCGGCCAGCGCGCACGCGGCGGCCGCGATCCCGGCTCCGCGCGTCCGTGAGCGCAGGGCGAGGACGCCCGCGGCGCCCGTCACCGCCGTCTGCGCGGCGAACACCGCCGCCACCGGGAGGCCCAGCAGCTCAGGGGCCGTGAACAGGCCGGCCCAGGCCGCGGCCACCGCCGCCACCGCCGGCTCCGGCCGGGACAGCGTCCGGGACAGCCACCAGGCCGCCCCCGCCGTGATCAGCAGCGTCGCCGTGACCGCCGCCCCCGGTCCGTACGGATCCCGGGCCGGGCTCGTCACCGCCCACACCTCGTCCAGCACCCGGATCCGGGTCAGCAGCGTCGGCGCCACCGCCGACCAGCCCGCCAGCGCGGCCAGACCGGCCACCGCCGCACCGGCCCAGGCCAGCCCGCGCCGCACCGCCGCCGGGAGCCCGTGCACCCGTACCGCCGCCAGCAGCGGAAGCGCCACCAGCAGGTGCGCCACCACCGCCCACGCCGGATCCAGCGACGGCCTCGCCACACCGCCCAGCGCCACCACCACGGCGAGCCCGCCCGCGAGCGCGGCGGCCAGGGCGCGCGGCTCCCGCCACGCCGCAGCCGTACCCAGGGCCGCGCCCGCCAGCAGCAGCCCCGCCGGGGCCAGGGCGTCGGCCGCGGTGGCCGCCGACCAGGAGTCCGCCGCTGCGATGAGCAGCGCCGCCGTCGCCAGCAGCGCCCCCGGGAGGGCCGCCGCCCGGGCCCGCAGTGCCAGGGCCGCGTCCAGCGCGGCCGTCGCCAGCAGCGCCCAGCCGATCTCCAGCGGTCCCCCCTGCGCGGCCAGCGCGGCCAGCGGCAGCGGGAACTGCGCCGC
Organism: Streptomyces sp. NPDC006463; assembly: GCF_042870715.1. Lineage (NCBI taxonomy): Bacteria > Bacillati > Actinomycetota > Actinomycetes > Kitasatosporales > Streptomycetaceae > Streptomyces > Streptomyces sp. NPDC006463. Next base: position 112,836 of record NZ_JBIAHP010000018.1, read on the forward strand.
CAGCACCGCTGCGGGCAGCGCGATCCGCAGCTTCGGCAGGGCCAGGCCGTAACCGGCCCACACCGCCGCCAGCACCGCGGCGGCCCCGGCGGTGTACGAGGCGCCGTCCGTGCCCGGCATGCCGACCGCGTACAGCGCGTACGCGTCCAGCACGGTCAGCAGCAGCCCCACCGCCGCCACCGACTCCGCCGTCGAGCCCAGACCGCGGCGCAGCAGCGGCACGGGAGCGGCCAGGGCCGCCGCGGTCACCGCGGCCAGCACCGCCGAACGCCCGGCGATCCCGAGCGACCCCCAGCTCAGCAGCGTGAAGGCCAGCGCCGCCACGGCCAGCAGCACCGCGCCCAGGGCGAGCAGCACGTTCTGTGCGCCGGGGGCCGAGGCCTCCGTGGCGGGCGCGGGCCCGCGCCCGGGAGCCGCCCAGACGGCAGGACCCGTCGCGGGCTGGTGCAGCAGGCGCAGCAGCCAGTCCCGGCGGCCCAGCAAGTGCAGCCGCCGCGCGTCCAGTTGAGCCAGCTCGCGGTCGATGAGCGCCAGCTCTTCGGCCGGTGGCAGGGGCGTGTTCATAGTCCGGAGTGTGGCGGCGGTCACGCGGTCAGGACATGGGTGTGCGTACTCAGATGTGTGCTGAGTACGTGCGAAGCAGGCATGCCCGCACCCCCGGCGGGCCAGACTGGATCCATGGACCGCAGTCGCTGGGACCGATGGAGCCGCTACCGCTTCCGCAGTGTGTGGGACCTCGACGCCCCGCCCGCACGCGTCTACGCCGTGCTGGAGGAGCCGGGGGAGTACCCGTACTGGTGGCCCCAGATCCGCCGGGTCGAACCCGTCGACGACCGCACCGGCGCCGCGACCGTCCGCTCGGTCCTGCCGTACGCGCTGCACGTCACCGCCTCCGAGCTCGTGCGCGACCCCGCCCGCGGGGTCCTGGAGGTGTCGCTGGCCGGTGACCTCGACGGCTGGGCGCGGTGGACCGTACGGCCGCGCCGCGGGGCCGGCGGCGCGCGGACCCGCGCGCTGTACGAGCAGGAGGTCGAGGTGCGGCTGCCGCTGATGCGGCGCCTCGCGCTGCCCGGGCGGCCGGTGTTCCGGCTCAACCACGCCCTCATGATGCGGGCCGGCCGGCGCGGTCTCGCAGCCCGGTTGGCCGCCCCGGGGGAAGCGGTTTGAACCAGCCCCAAGGCTTCTGTATTGTTCAGTCCGTTCCCGGGCGATTAGCTCAGCGGGAGAGCACTTCGTTCACACCGAAGGGGTCACTGGTTCGATCCCAGTATCGCCCACCGGGACAGGCCGGTCCGTCTCAGACGGACCGGCCTTCCGCATGCAAGGGCCCTGAATTCACGCCGCCGTCGACAGGTCCGGCCGCAGCGGCCAGTGCGGATCCACCGCCTCGGGCGTTCCCTGGCGCGCGAACCACGCCTGCAGCCCCCGCGCCTGTGCCGCGTGCCACACCTGCTGCAGCGTGTGCAGTTCGGCCGGGGTCAGCCGCTCCAGCCGGGCCGCGAACCTGCGCCCCACCGCCCGTACGAGCTCCAGCGACGCGTGCGCGTCCGCCGCCGCGTCGTGCGCGCCCTCCAGCTCTATCCCGTAGTGCGCGCACAGGTCCGTCAGGGTCCGGCGGCCCTTGCGGTACCGGTCCAGATGCTTGTCCAGCACCCGCGGATCCAGCACCGTCAGCGGCCGGTTGTCCAGATACCGCGCCAGCGACGACGCCCGGTGCCGGCGCAACTCCCGGTCCAGCAGCGTCAGATCGAACGGCGCGTTCATCACCACCACCGGCCGGCCGGCCAGCTGCTGCTCTCCGAGCGCCCGGGCTATCTCCTCCACCACCGGCGCCGGCCAGCGCCCGTGGCGCTGGAGGTGCTCGTCGGTGAGGCCGTGCACTTCCGTGGCACCCGGGGGCACCGGGATGCCGGGATTGACCAGCCAGCGCGTGGTGCGGACGCGCCCGCCCGCACACTCCTGCACGATGAGCGCGGCGGACACGATCCGGTCCTGCTCGACGTCCACTCCGGTGGTCTCCGTGTCGAATGCGGCCAGCGGGCCCTCGTACCAGCGTGTCATGGCGAACTCCTCGTCCCCGGTCGGCAGATGGGGCGCACTTGGGCACCGCTGCCTCAAGAACCCGCCACCTTCGCCCGCATCGGTGATACCCGTGCTGTTTGCCGCGTACGCCGTTTGCTGCGACCCGGGTGCGGCAACAACACTCTTGGGGGGCCGTACACATGACCGGTCGTCACCCCACACACCACCCACGGCAGAGCCCGGAAGGCATGGGGAGCCGGCCATGGCGCTCGCGCAGCCCGAACCGGGCGGGGTGCTGGCGGGGCAGATCGATCCGCGCACCGGTACGCCGGGCGACGCGCGGACCGGACCGCTGCGCGGCACACTCGCCACCACCGCCTGTATGGAGACCCTTCAGGTGGGATACCTGCACGCCGTCGCCGCCGCGGCCGGCTGCTCGCTCTCCCAGCCCTTTCCGGACAACGGCATCGACTGGCACGTCAGCCACGGAGCCCCCGAGCACGTCGTCGACGACGAGGTCACCATCAAGGTGCAGTTGAAGGCGACCTACCAGGTACCGCCGCGGCCGGCCGGGCCCACCTTCGCCTTCACCCTCGACAACGAGCACCTGGTGAAGCTGGCCCGCACCCCGGTCGCAGTTCACAAGATCCTCGTGGTGATGCTCGTCCCGCGCGAGCGCGACCAGTGGCTCGCCGCCGGGCACGACCGGCTCGACCTGCGGCACTGCTGCTACTGGACCAACCTCGCCGGACACCCCGTGACCGGCCGGCGCCGGACGACCGTACGGATCCCGACCACGCGGATCTTCGACGACCGGGCGCTGTGCGAGATCATGACCCGGGTCGGGTCGGGAGGGACACCCTGATGAACTGGCACTCGTCGCACCTCGAACCGCTGTCGTCCCCGGAGTTCGCCCCGGGCGAGCCCGACCCCGCTCACGTGGACCCGGCGGTGCTCGGCGCGCTGCTGCACCGCCACGGCTGGCTGCGGCGCGGCGGGGCCGTCGGCCGGTACGGGCGCTGGACCCCGCCCGGCCGCTCGGGCACCAGCCTGCTCGTCCCGGAGAGCCGCACCTTCCCCGACTGCGCGGACCTGTTGGAAGAGGCGCTCACCGCCCTCGCGCACGGCGGACTGCCCTCGGCCGGCGAGGTGCTCCTCGGGCTGAGCGTGCCCAGCGACGAGATCCGCTGGGAGCGGGAGATCCCGGAGGGGCCCTACGGGTACCAGGGCGAGGCCTCCTGGCCCGTGCAGGAACAGCTGCGCTCGGCCGCCCGCCGGCTCCTGCTCGCCGGGGCCCTCGCCGACCGGGCCCGGGCCGGGTACTACGGGGCCCGGCACCAGGCGCAGGCCGAACGCGCCCTGGACGGGGTGCTGGTGGGGCCCTCTCCGGGCGGGCGCCGACTGACCGCGTACGTCCCCGTGGACGGCGGCCGTGGGCCCGTGACCCGGCTGCACCACGCCCTGCACGCGGCCCGCGAGGCGGTGGACTACCAGCGGGCCACCGGCGGCATGGAGGCCTTCGACGCGGCGGTGGCCGCCGGGGTCAGCCGGGAACTCGCCGAGGCGCTCATCGCCCTGGTCCGGGGCTCGGAGGGGGCCCGGATCGCACTGGCCTGGGCGCCGGCGGCCGGGGTCCCGGCCGGGTGCGCGGCCCGTCCCGAGCCGGTGGAGTTCTCCCCGGGCGACCTGCCAGTGCTGCGGGAGGCCGCCGCCCGCTACACCCGCGCGGAGCCCGCCGTACCGGTCAGGCTCGCCGGGGCCGTGGTGCGGATGCGGCGCAAGGCCGCCGGGGGAGGGGGGACCGTACGGCTGCGGGTGCTGGCGGGGGCGGAGGTCCCGTACGTCCGGGCGGCCCTCGACGAGGAGGCGTACCGCATCGCGGGCCACGCCCACCTGGTGGGCCTGCCGATCCGGGTCACGGGCCGACTGCAACGGCGCGGGGGCTTCCGGCGGCTGTCCGACGTGGCGGACGTGACGCCGGTACCGATGGACGAGGTCGAGCGGGACCGGCTCATGAAGTCCCTGGACGCGGCCTTCGACCCCGAGGACGTGCTGCCGTCCGACGACTAGGCCCGGTCGGCCCGAGCCCGTGCCCGGTCCCGGCGGCCCCGCGAGACCCACCGGGCGCGGCCCACCAGGTAACCGTTTAGCGGCGCGGCCACTCCGCTCGGTACGATTCAGGCGCGCGGCGTTCGCCCGCGCACCCCCTGAGTCAGGAGAGACCGGTGTCAGACGTCCGTGTGATCATCCAACGCGATTCCGAGCGGGACGAGCGCGTGGTGGCCACGGGCACTACGGCGGCCGAGCTCTTCGCCGGCGAGCGCACCATCGTCGCCGCGCGCGTCGCGGGTGAGCTGAAGGACCTCAGCTACGAGGTGAAGGACGGCGAGACCGTCGAGCCGGTCGAGATCTCCTCCGAGGACGGCCTCAACATCCTGCGCCACTCGACCGCGCACGTCATGGCGCAGGCCGTGCAGGAGCTCTTCCCCGAGGCCAAGCTGGGCATCGGCCCTCCGGTCCAGAACGGCTTCTACTACGACTTCGACGTGGCCCGGCCCTTCACCCCGGAGGACCTGAAGGCCATCGAGAAGAAGATGCAGGAGATCCAGAAGCGCGGCCAGCGCTTCTCCCGCCGCGTGGTCACCGACGAGGCGGCCCGCGAGGAGCTCGCCGACGAGCCGTACAAGCTGGAGCTCATCGGCATCAAGGGCTCCGCGTCCACCGACGACGGCGCGAACGTCGAGGTGGGCGGCGGCGAGCTGACCATCTACGACAACCTCGACGCGAAGACCGGCGAGCTGTGCTGGAAGGACCTCTGCCGCGGTCCCCACCTGCCCACCACCCGCAACATCCCGGCCTTCAAGCTCATGCGCAACGCCGCCGCCTACTGGCGCGGCAGCGAGAAGAACCCGATGCTCCAGCGCATCTACGGCACCGCGTGGCCGTCGAAGGAGGAGCTGAAGGCGCACCTCGACTTCCTCGCCGAGGCCGAGAAGCGTGACCACCGCAAGCTCGGCAACGAGCTGGACCTCTTCTCCATCCCGGACGAGATCGGCTCCGGCCTCGCCGTCTTCCACCCGCGCGGCGGCATCATCCGCCGGGTCATGGAGGACTACTCGCGCCGTCGGCACGAGGAGGAGGGCTACGAGTTCGTCTACTCCCCGCACGCCACCAAGGGCGCCCTCTTCGAGAAGAGCGGCCACCTGGACTGGTACGCGGAGGGCATGTACCCCCCCATGCAGCTCGACGGTGGTACCGACTACTACCTCAAGCCCATGAACTGCCCGATGCACAACCTGATCTTCGACGCGCGCGGCCGCTCCTACCGCGAACTGCCGCTGCGCCTGTTCGAGTTCGGCACCGTGTACCGGTACGAGAAGTCGGGCGTCGTGCACGGCCTGACCCGTGCCCGCGGCTTCACCCAGGACGACGCGCACATCTACTGCACCCGTGAGCAGATGGCGGAGGAGCTCGACCGCACGCTCACCTTCGTGCTGAACCTGCTGCGCGACTACGGTCTGACCGACTTCTACCTGGAGCTGTCCACCAAGGACCCGGAGAAGTTCGTCGGCTCGGACGAGGTCTGGGAGGAGGCCACCGCGGTCCTCCAGCAGGTCGCCGAGAAGCAGGGCCTCCCGCTGACCCCCGACCCGGGCGGCGCGGCCTTCTACGGCCCGAAGATCTCCGTGCAGGCGCGGGACGCCATCGGCCGTACCTGGCAGATGTCGACCGTCCAGCTGGACTTCAACCTGCCGGAGCGGTTCAACCTGGAGTACACGGCCCCGGACGGCTCGCGCCAGCGCCCGGTCATGATCCACCGCGCGCTGTTCGGCTCGATCGAGCGGTTCTTCGCCGTGCTGCTGGAGCACTACGCGGGCGCCATGCCGCCGTGGCTGGCCCCGGTCCAGGCGGTCGGCATCCCGATCGGCGACGGACACGTCGAGTACCTGCAGGAGTTCGCCGCCGAGGCGAAGAAGAAGGGCCTGCGGGTCGAGGTGGACGCCTCTTCCGACCGCATGCAGAAGAAGATCCGCAACCACCAGAAGCTCAAGGTCCCGTTCATGATCATCGTCGGTGACGAGGACATGGCCGCGGGCACGGTCTCCTTCCGCTACCGCGACGGTTCGCAGGAGAACGGCATCGCGAAGGACGAGGCGCTGGCCAAGCTGGCCAAGGTCGTCGCGGACCGCGTCCAGGTCTGATCGTCGCCGGAAGGCCCCCGGGAAGTGATCACTTCCCGGGGGCCTTCCTCGTATCCGAAGGCAAGGTCATATGCTTGCCGCCATGACGACTGAGCCGGAGCAGCAGATCGGTGTGGGCACGCAGGACGCGTTCCAGCGTCTGTGGACGCCCCACCGGATGGCCTACATCCAGGGGGAGAACAAGCCGACCGGCCCGGAGGCCGGGGACGGCTGTCCCTTCTGCGGGATTCCGGAGATGTCCGACCAGGACGGGCTGATCGTGGCTCGCGGCAAGCACGTCTACGCCGTGCTGAACCTCTACCCGTACAACGGCGGCCACCTGATGGTGGTCCCGTACCGGCACGTGGCCGACTACACCGAGCTCGACGGTCCGGAGACGGCCGAGCTCGCCGATCTCACGAAGCGGGCGATGATCGCGCTGCGCAAGGCGTCCGGGGCGCACGGCTTCAACATCGGCATGAACCAGGGCGCTGCCGCCGGGGCCGGCATCGCCGCGCACCTGCACCAGCACATCGTGCCCCGCTGGGGCGGGGACACGAACTTCATGCCGGTCGTCGGCCACACCAAGGTGCTGCCCCAGCTCCTCGCGGACACCCGCCAGATGCTGGCCGACTCCTGGCCCACCGCCTGATATCAGGACGTGCGGGTCTCCCGCCACGTCCGCAGGACGTCCTCGACGTCGAACTCGGTGATGCCGAGCGGCGGCCCCGGCGGCGGCATGCGCAGTGCCGCCCGGATCTTCTCGTTGATCTCCGTGAGGACGGCCCGCACCTGGCGCTCGGTCCGGGCCGCTCGGACCGTCTCCAGCGCGTCCTCGGCCTCCTTGCGCAGTGCGAGCGCGGGAGGCAGGGCGGAGAAGCCCTCGCGGTGCATCTTCTGCTTGATCCACCACATCTCGTCGTACGGAGCGTCGAGCGAGGCCAGGGGTTTGCCCCAGCCCGGCAGGTTCTCGAAGTCGCCGCGGTCGGCTGCCTCTCTGATCTGCCGGTCCACCCAGGACTCGACGTCCACGCCAGGCGGTTTGCGCTCGGTCATCGCCCCTCCTCGGGCCTCGCGGGTCACCTCGGTCATTCGAGCCTACCCACGCGTCCCTACGCGTCGTACACGTCCGCCTTGCGCGGCGCCGGCTCCTGGATCAGGCCGCTCATGATCGAGGAGCGGTTCGTGAAGCGGTCGGTGTCGACGCCGTTCTCCTCCAGCACCCTGAAGGTGGCGGCGTGCACCGCGCGCAGGACCGGTGCCACGGTGCGCAGCGCGTCGTCCGCCATGAAGCGGTGGCGCCACATCGAGCCGGCCCACACGTGCCGCAGGCCGAAGGGCTCGGGCAGGACCAGCTTGCCGCCGAAGAAGTCGAGGACCGGCGGGAACCAGCTCAGCGGGGCCCGGACGGCGAGGCGTACGACCTCCTGGGCGTCCACCAGAGGCAGCGGGCGCTCCACGGTCTCCCAGAAGCGGATGCTCTTGGGCACCTCCACCACCGGGGCCGCGGACTTCGTCGTGAACAGGCCGTGTACGGGTCCCAGGGCGTGCGCGGTGACGTCCACGCGCAGCGTCTTGTAGAGCACGGTGACGGTGACCAGCATGTTGATGACGAGCTGGCCGTCCCAGAGCGGGTACTGGATGCCCAGGTAGTGCCGGTTGCCCGCGCTGAACTGCTGCTCGTTGCAGATCCGGGTGATCTCGTGCGGCTTGATCAGGAAGTTGTCGGTGTTCTCGCCGGTGGGGCGGGCCACCTCGGCGGCGCCCTCGCCGATCGGGGTGACGATCCAGTGCTGGATGGCGGCCGCCGGGAAGCCGCCGGTGTGCAGGGGGCCGCGTTCCAGCTTGCGCAGCTCGGTGTCGATCGCGCGTACGACGTCCCAGCTGCGGAAGGGGTGGATCTCGGCGCCCTCGGTCTTGGGGGCGAGCTCTTCGGCCATCTGCCAGCTGCCCCACCGGGTGCCCATGCCGAGCAGGCCCTTGGGGCCCGCGTAGAAGACGTGGTTGCTGCGGTCCTCCGCGGTCAGCTTGGCGAGCTGGTGGCGCAGGTCCTCGCGGGCCTTCTCGTCCGGGTTCCCGGGTACCGCCTCCGGGATCTTGGCGCCGATCCCGTCACCGGCCAGCAGCCCGTCCCAGCGGGCGCGCAGGTCGGCGGCGGTGGTCTCGCAGATCCGGCGGGCGAGCAGCCAGCCCAGGGCCGGGGCGATGATCATGCCGCGGAGGTAGAGACCGAAGAAGCCGGTGAAGGGCAGCTTGAACATCAGCACCGCGACCACGAGGGCGACGCCGACCAGGACCGCGGTCCCGAGCCAGGACGCGTGCTTCTTGTCCCCGGAGGCCAGGCTCTTGCGGAGCTGGAACAGACCCAGCCACAGCAGCAGGCCGGGGAGGAACACGACACCGCAGACGAGCATGATCAGGCGGAGCTTGCCGTCGCGCTCCTTGCGTATGCGGGAGGCGGCCAGGCAGTGCTCCACGACGGTCTGCGGGTCGGCGCCGAAGGACTGGATGAGCGGCTTCCGGCCGGAGCCGAGGGTGCGGGCCTCGACGGCGCGGCAGAAGGCCTCGCCGAGGTTGGGCTCGAAGAGGGAGATCTTCGGGGGCTTGACCGTGGCGGGATGGTTCTCGCTGTTGGCGTCGAGAATCTTTGCCAGCTTCGTGTCATTTCCGCCGTCGCGGTACGCGGCCGAGGCGAGGGCGTTGGTCGCCGCCGTCTGCCCCCCGCCGCCCTGGAGCGGGATCTGTGCTCCGGGCCTGAAGTCGAATCCGTCGTCCGCCACCGCTGCCCCCATCGCTGCGCGTTCGTGCTCCTTTGGTGCGCCGACGAGCCTATCGACGCATCTCGCCCCATGGTCATGGGACAGGGAAATGCCGCCCACCGCAAGCTGGTCGGGTGGGCGGCGTCTCCGACGCTATGTCAATTAGGTTCCCTTCTCGGCCTGTTCACGCACCTTGTCCGCGACCTGAGGCGGCATGGGCTCGTGGCGGGCGTACGCCCGGGCGAAGCGGCCCGTGCCGTGCGAGACGGAGCGCAGCTCGACGGCGTAGCGACCGATCTCGATCTCGGGGATCTCGGCGCGGATCCGGGTGCGCCCGGAGCCCGCCTGCTCGGTGCCGACGACGCGGCCGCGACGGCCCGCGAGGTCGCTCATGACCTGGCCTACGTACTCGTCCGGGACGACGACGGCGAGCTCCGCGACCGGTTCGAGGAGCTCGATGCGGGCCTCGGCGGCGGCCTCGCGCAGGGCCAGCGCGCCTGCGGTCTGGAAGGCGGCGTCGGAGGAGTCCACCGAGTGCGCCTTGCCGTCGAGGAGGGTGACGCGCACGTCGACCAGCGGATAGCCGGCCGAGACCCCGCGCGCCGCCTGGGTGCGTACGCCCTTCTCCACGGACGGGATGAACTGGCGGGGCACCGCGCCGCCGACGACCTTGTCGACGAACTCGATGCCGCTGCCGGGCGGGAGCGGCTCGACCTCGATCTCGCAGATCGCGAACTGACCGTGGCCGCCGGACTGTTTGACGTGCCGGCCGCGCCCGGCCGCCTTGGCGCCGAAGGTCTCGCGCAGGCTCACCTTGTGGGGCACTGCGTCGACCTGGACGCCGTAGCGGTTGCGCAGCCGCTCCAGCGCGACGTCCTGGTGGGCCTCGCCGAGGCACCACAGGACGACCTGATGGGTGTGCGGGTTCTGCTCCAGCCGCATGGTGGGGTCCTCGGCGACGAGGCGGGCCAGGCCGTGCGAGAGCTTGTCCTCGTCGGCCTTGCTGTGGGCCTCGATCGCGAGGGGGAGGAGGGGGTCGGGCATGGCCCAGGGCTCCATGAGGAGCGGATCGTCCTTGGCGGAGAGGGTGTCACCGGTCTCGGCGCGGGTGAGTTTGGCCACGCAGGCGAGGTCGCCGGCGATGCCCCGGTCCAGGATGCGCTGCTGTTTGCCGAAGGGCGAGGTCAGAGTGCCGATCCGTTCGTCGACGTCGTGGTCCTCGTGGCCCCGGTCGGTGAGGCCGTGCCCGCTGACGTGGACGGTCTGCTCGGGGCGCAGGGTGCCGGAGAAGACGCGGACGAGCGAGACGCGGCCGACGTAGGGGTCGGAGGAGGTCTTGACGACCTCGGCGAGGAGGGGGCCGTCGGGATCGCAGGTGACGGCGGGGCGGTCGGCGCCGTCGGGGGTGGTGACGGTGACGGGGCCGCGTTCCAGGGGGGTGGGGAAGCCGCCGGTGATCAGTTCGAGGAGTTCCACGGTGCCGAGGCCCTGCTTGGCGCCGTCGGTGGCCGGGGCGGCCATCAGGACGGGGTGGAAGGTGCCGCGGGCGACCGCGCGCTCCAGGTCGTCGACCAGGGTCTTGATGTCGATGTCCTCGCCGCCGAGGTAGCGGTCCATGAGGCTCTCGTCCTCGCTCTCGGCGATGATCCCCTCGATGAGGCGGGACCGGGCGCCGGAGATGAGCTCGACCTCGGCGGGATCCGGATCGCGTTCGGCGCGCTCGCCGGAGGCGTAGTCGTAGACGCGCTGGGAGAGCAGGCCGAGGAGGCCGGTGACCGGGGCGTGCCCGTCGGGGCCCGCGGGGCCGTGCAGGGGGAGGTAGAGCGGGATGACGGCGTCCGGGTCGTCGGCCCCGAAGATCTGGCCGCAGACGTCGGTCATCTGGGCGTAGTCGGCGCGGGCGGCCTCCAGGTGCGTGACGACGATGGCGCGGGGCATGCCGACGGCCTCGCACTCGTCCCAGACCATGCGGGTGGCTCCGTCGATCCCGTCCGAGGCCGAGACGACGAAAAGGGCCGCGTCCGCGGCGCGCAGACCGGCCCTGAGTTCTCCGACGAAGTCGGCGTATCCGGGGGTGTCCAGGATGTTGATCTTGATTCCGCCCCATTCGACGGGGACGAGGGACAGCTGGACGGAGCGTTGTCGGCGGTGCTCGATCTCGTCGTAGTCGGAGACGGTGGCGCCGTCCTCGACCCGGCCCGCCCGGTTGACCGCTCCGGCTGTCAGGGCGAGGGCTTCGACCAGCGTGGTCTTGCCGGATCCGCTGTGGCCGACCAGCACGACGTTCCGTACGGAAGAGGGGCGGTCGGCCGTCAGTGCCCTGCCGGCGGCTCCGGCTTGGTGTGATGTGGCTCCCATGATGCTCGTGCCTCCCGATGGTACGGAGGAAGAAACGGGGTTCTTCGAGCTTTGCACTGCTGTCACACCGCGTCCATACGTCGTACCAGGGGGGTACGGGAGCAGGTCCGTGACGTGAAGTACGTCTTACGAGTCCCGAACCGGGGTGCGCGGCGTCCGGGGGGGCGGCGTGCTGGCTACGATGGGCCAGCCGGTGGCCGTGGTGGCCGTGCGGCCCAGCGACCCTCCGGGAAGGCCATGCTGAACAAGTACGCGCGTGCATTCTTCACGCGTGTTCTCACGCCATTCGCCGCATTTCTGCTCCGGCGGGGGGTGAGCCCGGACGCGGTCACCCTGATCGGCACGGCCGGAGTGGTGGCGGGAGCGCTGGTCTTCTTCCCCCGGGGGGAGTTCTTCTGGGGCACGATCACCATCACCCTCTTCGTCTTCTCCGACCTTGTGGACGGGAACATGGCCCGCCAGGCCGGCGTCTCCAGCCGGTGGGGCGCCTTCCTCGACTCCACCCTCGACCGGGTGGCGGACGCGGCGATCTTCGGCGGCCTCGCGCTCTGGTACGCGGGCTCCGGCAACGACAACGCGCTGTGCGCGGTGGCCATCTTCTGCCTGGCCAGCGGCCAGGTGGTCTCGTACACCAAGGCACGCGGTGAGTCGATCGGGCTGCCGGTGGCCGTCAACGGGCTCATCGAGCGGGCCGAGCGGCTGGTGATCACACTGGTCGCGGCCGGTCTGTCCGGGCTGCAGACCTTCGGTGTGCCGTCCTGGATCGGGGTGCTGCTCCCGGTCGCGCTGTGGGTCGTGGCGGTGGGTTCCCTCGTCACGCTGATCCAGCGGGTGGTCACCGTACGTCGTGAGTCGGCCGAGGCCGACGCGGCGGCCGCCTCGGCCGAGGGCGGCGCGGCCTGATGGGCGCGGCGCAGGACAAGCTGGTCGACGGGCTGTACGGGCTCGGCTGGGCCGGGGTCAAGAAGCTGCCCGAGCCGGCCGCGGTGGCCCTCGGCCGCCGGATAGCGGACTTCGCGTGGAAGCGGCGCGGCAAGAGCGTGCTGCGGCTGGAGTCGAATCTGGCGCGCGTGGTGCCCGAGGCGGGTCCGGAGCGGCTGCGGGAGCTGTCCAAGGCCGGCATGCGCTCGTACATGCGGTACTGGATGGAGTCCTTCCGGCTGCCCACCATGGACCCGAAGCGGTTCAGCACGGACGTCGAGTTCAAGGACGAGCACCTCCTGCGCGAGGCGCTCGCCTCCGGGCGGGGGGTCATCGTCGCCCTCCCGCACCTCGCCAACTGGGACCTCGCCGGGGCCTGGGCCATAGGCCACATCGGAGTCCCGTTCACCACGGTCGCCGAGCGGCTCAAGCCCGAGTCCCTCTACGACCGTTTCGTGGCCTACCGCGAGAGCCTGGGGATGGAGGTCCTGCCGCACAGCGGCGGCGCCGCGTTCGGGACCCTCGCGCGCCGGCTCCGCTCGGGCGGCCTGGTCTGCCTGGTCGCGGACCGGGACCTGTCGGCCTCCGGGGTCGAAGTGGACTTCTTCGGCTCCACGGCGCGGATGCCGGCCGGGCCGGCGCTGCTGGCCCAGCAGACGGGTGCCGTGCTGCTGCCGGCCACCCTGCACTACGGCGACACGCCGAAGATGTACGGCCGCATCCACCCCGAGGTGGAGGTGCCGAAGACCGGGACGCGCACCGAGAAGACCACCGTCATGACGCAGGCCCTCGCGGACGCCTTCGCGTGGGGCATCGGGGAGCACCCGGAGGACTGGCACATGCTGCAGCGTTTGTGGCTGGACGATCTGACCGACCAGGGGGAGCGCCCGTAGTGAAGATCGGCATCGTGTGCCCGTACTCGTGGGACGTGCCCGGAGGCGTCCAGTTCCACATCCGGGACCTGGCGGAGCACCTGATCCGCCTCGGCCACGAGGTGTCGGTCCTGGCCCCGGCGGACGACGAGACCCCGCTCCCGCCGTACGTGGTCTCCGCGGGGCGGGCGGTGCCGGTGCCGTACAACGGCTCGGTGGCCCGGCTGAACTTCGGCTTCCTGTCGGCGGCCCGGGTGCGGCGCTGGCTGCACGAAGGCACCTTCGACGTGATCCACATCCACGAGCCGGCCTCGCCCTCGCTGGGGCTGCTGTCCTGCTGGGCCGCGCAGGGGCCGATCGTGGCGACCTTCCACACCTCGAACCCGCGGTCGCGGGCGATGATCGCGGCGTACCCGATCCTCCAGCCGGCGCTGGAGAAGATCAGTGCGAGGATCGCGGTGAGCGAGTACGCGCGGCGCACGCTGGTGGAGCACCTGGGCGGGGACGCGGTGGTGATCCCGAACGGCGTCGACGTGGACTTCTTCGCCAAGGCCGAGCCGAATCCGTCGTGGAGCGGCCGGACCCTCGGTTTCATCGGCCGCATCGACGAGCCGCGCAAGGGCCTGCCGGTGCTGATGGCGGCCTTCCCGCAGATCGTGGAGGCCTGCCCGGACGTACGGCTGCTCGTGGCCGGCCGCGGTGACGAGGAGGAGGCGGTGGCCACGCTGCCCGCGGAGCTGCGCTCCCGGGTGGAGTTCCTCGGCATGGTCTCGGACGAGGACAAGGCGCGGCTGCTGCGCAGCGTCGACGTGTACGTCGCCCCGAACACGGGCGGCGAGAGCTTCGGCATCATCCTCGTCGAGGCCCTGTCGGCGGGCGCGGCGGTCCTGGCGTCGGACCTGGACGCCTTCGCGCAGGTCCTGGACCAGGGCGGCGCCGGCGACCTCTTCGCGAACGAGAACCCGGACGCGCTCGCCGCCGGGGCGATCAACCTGCTGCGGGACCCGGCCCGCCGGGCGGAGCTCAGCGCGCGCGGCTCGGCGCACGTGCGGCGCTTCGACTGGTCCACGGTCGGCGCGGACATCCTGGCGGTCTACGAGACGGTCACGGACGGCGCGGCGGCGGTCGCCACGGACGAACGCGTCCCGCTCCGTACCCGACTGGGGTTCTCGCGGGACCCGTCCTCCTGACAGGCCGGTAGAGTCGCGGCCCGTGATCGAAACCCTTGTCTGGATTGCCCTGGCTCTCGGTGTCATCGGGGTCTACCTCAGCTGGACCGCCGGTCGGCTGGACCGCTTGCACTCGCGGATGGACGCCGCGCGGGCCGCGCTCGACGCGCAGCTCGTGCGGCGGGCCTCCGTGGTGCTGGAGGTGGCCACCTCCGGGGTGCTCGACCCCGCGTCCTCCCTGGTCCTGTACGAGGCCGCGCACGCCGCCCGGCAGGCCGAGGAGGAGCACCGCGAGGTCGCCGAGAGCGAGCTCAGCCAGGCGCTGCGGGCCGTCTTCGACGCCGATCAGGTCGAGGTGCTGAAGGCCGCTCCGGGCGGGGCTGAGGCCACCGAGGACCTGGCCGCGGCCGTCCGCCGGGTGCCCATGGCCCGGCGGTTCCACAACGACGCCGTACGGGCCGCCCGCGCCCTGCGCAGGCACCGCAAGGTCCGCTGGTTCCGGCTGGCCGGGCACGCCCCCTTCCCGCTCGCCTTCGAAATGGACGACGAGCCTCCGGCGGATCTGGCGGAGCGGCCTGTATAGACAGCCGGTAGGGCCGCAGGGGACAAGTGAAGAGGCCACAGGCTCCACATTGGCCCTTGTTGTGGACTGGTCCGTGGGGTTTCCTCGGCCGAGTAGTCCAGTAGGCCCCGTCTTCCGTTCGAGTTCCTTTCGAGTGAGGTCAATCCGTGAGCACGCTTCCCACCTCCCCCCAGTCCGCCGAGTCGGCCATCGGCACCTCGCGCGTCAAGCGCGGCATGGCCGAGCAGCTCAAGGGCGGCGTGATCATGGACGTGGTCAACGCCGAGCAGGCGAAGATCGCCGAGGACGCCGGCGCCGTGGCCGTCATGGCCCTGGAGCGGGTCCCGGCCGACATCCGCAAGGACGGCGGGGTCGCCCGCATGTCCGACCCGAACATGATCGAAGAGATCATCGAGGCCGTCTCGATCCCCGTCATGGCCAAGTCCCGCATCGGGCACTTCGTCGAGGCCCAGGTCCTGCAGTCCCTCGGCGTCGACTACATCGACGAGTCCGAGGTCCTGACCCCGGCCGACGAGGTCAACCACTCCGACAAGTGGGCGTTCACCACCCCCTTCGTCTGCGGTGCCACCAACCTGGGCGAGGCCCTGCGCCGCATCGCCGAGGGCGCGGCCATGATCCGCTCCAAGGGCGAGGCCGGCACCGGCAACGTCGTCGAGGCCGTCCGTCACCTGCGCCAGATCAAGAACGAGATCGCCAAGCTGCGCGGCTTCGACAACAACGAGCTGTACGCCGCCGCCAAGGAGCTGCGCGCCCCGTACGAGCTCGTCAAGGAGGTTGCCGAGCTCGGCAAGCTCCCCGTCGTCCTGTTCTCCGCCGGTGGCGTCGCCACCCCGGCCGACGCCGCCCTGATGCGCCAGCTCGGCGCCGAGGGTGTCTTCGTCGGCTCCGGCATCTTCAAGTCCGGCGACCCGGCCAAGCGCGCCGCCGCCATCGTGAAGGCCACCACCTTCTACGACGACCCGAAGATCATCGCGGACGCCTCCCGCAACCTGGGCGAGGCCATGGTCGGCATCAACTGCGACACCCTCCCCGAGACCGAGCGCTACGCCAACCGCGGCTGGTAGTCACATGACCACCCCCATCATCGGAGTCCTGGCCCTCCAGGGCGACGTACGGGAACACCTGATCGCCCTGGCCGCGGCGGACGCCGTGGCCAGGCCGGTCCGGCGTCCCGAGGAGCTCGCCGAGGTCGACGCCCTGGTGATCCCCGGCGGCGAGTCCACGACCATGTCCAAGCTCGCCGTGCTGTTCGGCATGCTGGAGCCGCTGCGCGAGCGCGTGCGCGCCGGCATGCCCGTCTACGGCACCTGCGCCGGCATGATCATGCTGGCCGACAAGCTGCTGGACGGCCGTGAGGACCAGGAGACCCTGGGCGGCATCGACATGATCGTCCGCCGCAACGCCTTCGGTCGCCAGAACGAATCCTTCGAGGCGAAGATCGATTTCGCCGGCATCGCGGACGGCCCGGTCGAGGGCGTCTTCATCCGCGCGCCGTGGGTCGAGTCCGTCGGAGGCGCCGCCGAGGTGCTCGCCACGTACGACGGCCACACGGTCGCCGTGCGCCAGGGCAACGTCCTCGCCACCTCGTTCCACCCCGAACTGACCGGCGACGACCGGGTCCACGCGTATTTCGTCGACATGGTGCGCGCGGGGCTGTAATCAGGTCCCGGTAGGATCGGAGACGAACACTGTTGGTTACGCGAAGGAGACAGGCGGATGTCCGGCCACTCTAAATGGGCTACGACGAAGCACAAGAAGGCCGTGATCGATGCCAAGCGCGGCAAGCTCTTCGCGAAGCTGATCAAGAACATCGAGGTCGCGGCCCGTATGGGCGGCGCTGACATCGACGGCAACCCGACGCTCTTCGACGCCGTGCAGAAGGCGAAGAAGCAGTCGGTCCCGAACAAGAACATCGACTCCGCGGTCAAGCGCGGCGGTGGCCTTGAGGCCGGCGGTGCCGACTACGAGACGATCATGTACGAGGGCTACGGTCCCAACGGTGTCGCGGTGCTCATCGAGTGCCTCACCGACAACCGCAACCGTGCCGCGTCCGACGTCCGCGTCGCCATGACCCGCAACGGCGGCTCGATGGCCGACCCGGGCTCGGTCTCGTACCTGTTCAACCGCAAGGGCGTCATCCTCCTGCCCAAGGCCGAGCTGTCCGAGGACGACGTGCTCGACGCGGTCCTGGAAGCCGGTGCCGAAGAGGTCAACGACAACGGCGAGACCTGGGAGATCATCAGCGAGGCCACCGACCTGGTCGCGGTCCGCACCGCGCTCCAGGAAGCCGGCATCGACTACGACTCCGCCGACTCCAGCTTCGTTCCGACCATGCAGGTCGAGCTCGACGAGGACGGCGCGCGCAAGATCTTCAAGCTGATCGACGCGCTGGAGGACAGCGACGACGTGCAGAACGTCTTCGCCAACTTCGACGTCTCGGACGAGGTCATGGAGAAGGTCGACGCCTGACCGGCATCGACCTCACCCTTCGAACGGCGGGCCGACGGGGACACACCCCGGCGGCCCGCCGTCGCTTTGTGCCGATGTCAGTGGGGCCGGATAGCCTGCACGGACAGATGGTCGAACGGCAGGGGGCAGGGTGCGAGTTCTCGGTGTGGACCCGGGGCTGACGCGGTGCGGCGTCGGCGTCGTCGAGGGTGTCGCCGGGCGTCCCCTGACCATGCTCGGCGTGGGCGTCGTACGGACGCCCGCGGACGCCGAGTTGGGCCACCGGCTCGTCGCCGTCGAGCAGGGCATCGAGGAATGGCTCGACACGCACCGGCCCGAAGTCGTCGCGGTGGAGCGGGTGTTCAGCCAGCACAACGTCCGCACCGTGATGGGCACCGCCCAGGCGAGTGCCGTCGCCATGCTGTGCGCCGCGCGGCGCGGGATACCGGTCGCCCTGCACACGCCGAGTGAGGTCAAGGCCGCCGTCACCGGCAGCGGCCGGGCCGACAAGGCCCAGGTCGGGGCCATGGTGACCCGGCTGCTCCGGCTGGACGCACCGCCGAAACCGGCCGACGCCGCCGACGCGCTCGCCCTTGCCATCTGCCACATCTGGCGGGCCCCCGCCCAAAACCGCCTCCAGCAGGCGGTCGCCCTGCACGCCTCTGGCTCGAAAGGCCGTACCCGATGATCGCCTTCGTCAGCGGCCCGGTCGCCGCGCTCGCCCCCAACCTGGCCGTGATCGAAGTCGGGGGAGTGGGCATGGCCGTGCAGTGCACGCCGAACACCGTCGCCGGCCTGCGGATCGGCGAGCACGCCCGGCTGGCCACCTCGCTGGTCGTACGGGAGGACTCGCTCACCCTGTACGGCTTCGCCGACGACGACGAGCGGCAGGTCTTCGAACTGCTGCAGAGCGCCAGCGGGGTCGGGCCGAGGCTGGCCCAGGCGATGCTCGGGGTGCACAGCCCCGACGCGCTGCGGCTGGCCATGTCCACCGGGGACGAGAAGGCGCTGATGGCCGTGCCCGGCATCGGCAAGAAGGGCGCGCAGAAGCTCCTGCTGGAGCTGAAGGACAAGCTGGGCGCCCCGCTGGGGTCGAGCGGCCTGGTGGGGGCGCAGCGGGCCGCCGCGTCGGGGCCGGCCCCGTGGTCGGAGCAGCTCTCGGCAGCACTGATCGGCCTCGGCTACGCGTCCCGGGAGGCGGAGGAGGCCGTCTCGGCGGTGACGCCGCAGGCCGAGGCCGCCATCGCCGCGGGCGGGTCGGCCCCCGTGCCGCAGCTCCTGCGCGCGGCCCTGCAGTCCCTGAACCGCGCCCGCTGACGTGCGGCCCCGCTCCTGGGACTCCGCCCCGGAGCCCGCTCATCGAACGCCGGAGGAGCTGGATTCGGCCGATTCCGCCGGAAAGGCGGGCGTGGTTCCATCTGCAGGGGTTCGTGGGGGGAGCCTCCGCCGCGGCGCCGCACACGACAGACCCACCGTGCATAACCGAGAAGGCAGACTGACACCGTGAACTGGGACGACGAGACCGACGCCGAGACCGAGCGGCTGGTGGCGGCCGCCGCCGACGGCGAGGACACCGCCGTCGAGGCAGCCCTGCGCCCCAAGGACCTCGGCGAGTTCGTCGGCCAGGAAAAGGTCCGCCAGCAGCTGGACCTCGTCCTCAAGGCGGCCCGCCAGCGGGGCGCCACCGCCGACCACGTCCTGCTCTCCGGCGCCCCCGGCCTGGGCAAGACCACCCTGTCGATGATCATCGCGGCCGAGATGGGCGCGCCCATCCGCATCACCTCCGGCCCCGCCATCCAGCACGCCGGCGACCTCGCGGCCATCCTCTCCTCCCTCCAGGAGGGCGAGGTCCTCTTCCTCGACGAGATCCACCGCATGTCCCGGCCCGCCGAGGAAATGCTGTACATGGCCATGGAGGACTTCCGCGTCGACGTGATCGTCGGCAAGGGGCCCGGCGCGACCGCGATCCCGCTCGAACTGCCGCCCTTCACCCTCGTCGGGGCGACGACACGGGCCGGACTGCTGCCGCCCCCGCTGCGCGACCGCTTCGGCTTCACCGGGCACATGGAGTTCTACGCACCCGAGGAGCTGGAACGCGTCATCCACCGCTCCGCCCGACTCCTCGACGTCGAGATCGACACCGCCGGCGCCGCCGAGATCGCCGGCCGCTCCCGCGGCACCCCGCGCATCGCCAACCGCCTCCTGCGCCGCGTCCGCGACTACGCGCAGGTCCGGGCCGACGGCGTGATCAACCGGGACGTGGCCGGTACCGCCCTCCAGGTCTACGAGGTGGACGCGCGCGGGCTCGACCGGCTGGACCGGGCCGTCCTGGAGGCGCTGCTCAAGCTCTTCGGCGGCGGGCCCGTCGGCCTGTCCACCCTCGCCGTCGCCGTCGGCGAGGAGCGGGAGACCGTCGAGGAGGTCGCGGAGCCCTTCCTCGTCCGCGAGGGGCTGCTCGCGCGCACCCCCAGGGGACGCGTGGCGACCCCCGCCGCCTGGGCTCACCTGGGACTCGTACCGCCGCAGCACCACGGGAGTGGATCAAGCGGACAACAGGGCTTGTTCGGGGCCTGACGGCGCGGAGGTTCGACCCCTCAGGAACTGCGGTGCCATGCTGGGCGTTGTTCCATCGGTGCGGACTCGCCTAGACTCCGCCGATGCCGACCCTTCAGGTCGGTATGCCCACCCCCGTAGAAAAGGCCGCCGTCCGCGTGCGGTCGTGCGAAGGATCTCCGTCCCGTGAATCTCGTGACATTCCTCCCGTTCATCGTGCTCATCGGGGCGATGGTCCTGATGACCCGCTCCGCCAAGAAGAAGCAGGCCCAGGCCGCGCAGATGCGCGACCACATGACGCCCGGCACCGGGGTCCGCACCATCGGCGGCATGTACGCCACGGTGAAGGAGATCGGCGACGACACCGTCACTCTTGAGGTGGCTCCCGGCGTCCACGCGATCTACGCGAAGAACGCCATCGGCGCCGTTCTGGAGGACGCGGAGTACAACCGCATCGTTCACGGCATCGGCGACGAGGCGGCGCACGACGCGCCGGTCGTCCCGGACGACGCCTCCTCGCTGACCGAGGCCCCGAAGGCGGACCTCACGAAGGACGAGGACGAGGCTCCCAAGCTCGACCTGGGCAAGAAGGACGAGGAGCCCAAGGGCGACGACGAGCCCAAGGACGGCAAGACCGACGGCGAGGCCGGCGCGAAGTAGCGCGCGGGCCGGGGACCGCGAGGGCGCCTGATCGGCGGCCGTCGCGGTCCCGGTCAGTGACCACTTCTGCGGGGGGCAGGGGTCCCCACCACACATTTCGTGGCCGTCCGCGCGCTGACCCGGCGCGGGGCGGTTGGACAGGGAGAAACGACAAGGTGGCAGCACCGAAGAAGGGCCGGCGGCCCACGGGGGCTCAGGGGAGGCCGGGGCGCGCCCTGGCGATCATCCTGATCGCGATGGTGGCGCTCACCGCGGGGATGTTCCTCTCCAAGCAGACGACTCCCCGGCTCGGCATCGACCTCGCCGGCGGTACGAGCATCACGCTCAAGGCCAAGAGCGAGCCCGGCAAGCCGGACGCGATCAACGAGACCAACATGAACACGGCGGTCGGCATCATCGAGCGCCGCGTCAACGGTCTCGGCGTGTCGGAGGCCGAGGTCCAGACGCAGGGCCGCGACCACATCATCGTGAACATCCCCAAGGGGACGAACGAGCAGCAGGCGCGCGAGCAGGTCGGTACCACCGCCCAGCTGTACTTCCGCCCGGTCCTGGCCTTCGCCGACGGCGCCCCGGCCGCACCCGAGGGCACCCAGAGCCCGAGCCCCTCCGCGAGCGGCTCCGGCGCTCCCAAGGCCGGGGACGGCAAGTCCTCCCCGTCGGCCACCCCGTCGTCCAGCGCCACTTCCCAGGGCCGTGCGCTCAGCGAGGCCCTCAAGGCCCCGAACGCCCCCTCTCCCTCGCCTTCGGCGAGCGAGTCGAAGAAGGCAGACGACAAGGCGGCCCCGACCCCCTCGGGCTCCGCGTCGGCGACGCCGCCGTCGGCCGATGAGCAGGCCGCCAAGACCCTGCAGGACAACTTCGCGAAGCTGGACTGCACCAACGAGGAGCAGCGCGCGGCCGCCGGCAAGGGTGCCAAGCCCGAGGACCCGATGGTCGCCTGTGGTCAGCGCGGCACCACCTGGGGCAAGTGGATCCTCGGTCCGGCCCAGGTCAACGGCCAGGACGTGAAGAACGCCAAGGGAATCATCGATCCCCAGCGCGGTGCCTGGATCGTCACGATGCAGTTCACCGACAAGGGCGCCGACAAGTTCGCCAAGATCACCGGCGAGCTGGCCACCAAGCAGGCCCCGCAGAACCAGTTCGCGATCGTGCTCGACGGCCAGGTCATCTCCGACCCGTCCGTGAGCCAGGCGCTGACCGGCGGCAACGCCGAGATCTCCGGCGGCTTCACCCAGCAGTCCGCTCAGGACCTGGGCAACATGCTCTCGTACGGCGCCCTGCCGCTCTCCTTCAGCGAGGACAGCGTCACCACCGTCACCGCCGCGCTCGGCGGTGAGCAGCTGAAGGCCGGCCTGATCGCCGGTGCCATCGGCATGCTCCTCGTGGTGATCTACCTGCTGGTGTACTACCGGGGCCTGGCGTTCGTCGCCATCCTCAGCCTCCTGGTCTCCGCGATCCTCACCTACACGCTCATGGCGCTGCTCGGTAAGGGCATCGGCTTCGCGCTGAACCTGCCCGCCGTCTGCGGTGCGATCGTCGCGATCGGCATCACGGCGGACTCGTTCATCGTGTACTTCGAGCGCATCCGTGACGAGATCCGCGAGGGCCGCACCCTGCGGCCGGCCGTCGAGCGGGCCTGGCCCCGTGCCCGGCGCACCATCCTGGTCTCCGACTTCGTGTCGTTCCTGGCCGCCGCGGTGCTGTTCATCGTCACCGTCGGCAAGGTGCAGGGCTTCGCCTTCACGCTGGGTCTGACCACCCTGCTCGACGTGGTCGTGGTGTTCCTCTTCACCAAGCCCGTCATGACGCTGCTGGCGCGCACGAAGTTCTTCGCCAGCGGTCACCCGTGGTCCGGGCTGGACCCGAAGCGGCTGGGTGCCAAGCCCCCGCTGCGCCGGTCCCGTCGTACCGGTTCCGCCCCCGCCCCCGTCGACGCAAAGGAGGCGTGAGAGATGTCGAAGCTGGGAGATCTCGGCGCCAAGCTGTACCGCGGTGAGGTCGGATACGACTTCGTCGGCAAGCGCTTTCTCTGGTACGGCGTTTCCATCCTGATCACCATCACGGCGATCGTGGCCCTGGCCGTTCAGGGCCTCAACATGGGCATCGAGTTCAAGGGCGGTGCCGTCTTCACCACCCCGAAGACGGCCGTCTCGGTCGCCAAGGCGACCGAGGAGGCGGAGAAGGCCTCGGGCCACGACGCGATCGTCCAGGAGCTCGGCACCGGCGGGCTGCGCATCCAGATCTCGGGTCTGGACACCGACTCCGCGACCGACGTGAAGAAGCAGCTCGCGACCGACCTCAAGGTCACCGAGGCGGACGTCAACGCGGACCTGGTCGGCCCCAGCTGGGGTGAGCAGATCGCGAACAAGGCCTGGACCGGCCTCGGCATCTTCATGGTCCTCGTCGTGATCTACCTCGCCATCGCCTTCGAGTGGCGGATGGCGGTCGCGGCACTGATCGCCCTGATCCACGACCTCACGATCACCGTCGGCGTGTACGCGCTGGTCGGCTTCGAGGTCACCCCGGGTACGGTCATCGGTCTGCTGACGATCCTCGGTTACTCCCTCTACGACACCGTCGTCGTCTTCGACGGTCTGAAGGAGGGGTCGAAGGACATCACGAAGCAGACCCGCTACACGTACAGCGAGATCGCCAACCGCAGCATCAACGGCACGCTCGTCCGTTCGATCAACACCACGGTCGTGGCGCTGCTGCCGGTCGGGGCCCTGCTGTTCATCGGCGGCGGCTTCCTGGGCGCCGGCATGCTGAACGACATCTCGCTGTCGCTGTTCGTCGGCCTCGCGGCCGGTGCGTACTCCTCGATCTTCATCGCGACCCCGCTGGTCGTGGACCTCAAGGAGCGCGAGCCGGCGATGAAGGCCCTGAAGAAGCGGGTGCTCGCCAAGCGGGCGGCCGCCGCGGCCAAGGGCGAGTCCGCGGACGAGGGCTACGAGTCCGAGGGCGGGCCGCAGGTCGTGGCGCAGGGCCGCGCGGGGCGGCGCCGGTGACCGGGCTGCTCTCCGAGGACGTACGCGAGCTGCTGCTCAGCCGGATCAAGGACGTACCGGACTACCCGAAGCCGGGCGTGATGTTCAAGGACATCACCCCGCTGCTGGCCGACCCGGAGGCGTTCGCCGCGCTGACGGGCGTGCTGGTGGAGCTGGCCGAGCGGTACGGCGCGACGAAGATCGTCGGGCTGGAGGCGCGCGGGTTCATCCTGGCGGCCCCCGTGGCCGTGGCGGCCGGAGTCGGCTTCGTGCCGGTGCGCAAGGCCGGCAAGCTGCCGGGCGCGACGCTGGCGCAGTCGTACGAGCTGGAGTACGGGACCGCGGAGATCGAGGTCCACGCGGAGGACCTGTCGGCCGGTGACCGGGTCATGGTCATCGACGACGTACTGGCCACCGGTGGCACCGCCGAAGCCTCGCTCTCGCTGATCCGGCGGGCCGGGGCCGAGGTCGCCGGGGTGGCGGTCCTGATGGAACTGTCCTTCCTGCCCGGGCGGGCCAAGCTGGCCGATGCGCTCGCGGCGGCCCCGCTGGACGCGCTGATCGTGGTCTGACCACCCGCGTGCCGCACGCGGCGGGTATCCGGGACACCCCGGGTACCCGCCGCTTTCGTGTGCGGCGCCGCTGCCGGGGGCCGGCCCCGAGCAGCGGAGCGCGCCGGACCGGTTCAGGCCGAGGCTCGGGGGAACGACGGGGCGCAACCCTCGCTACGATGGGTTATCCGGACCGGACACGGGTACCGGATCCTCCCCCAGACGCCGTCCGGGGGGACCCCCAGGGAGCGCTCTTGCCAGACGAGGTCCAGCCACTCTCCGCCGCGCAGCCCGACCCGCGGGCCGAGCAGGCCGCGGCGCCCGCCGCCACGCCCCCGCCGGCCCCGCCGGTCAAGCCCGCGCCGGCGAAGTCGGCCGGGTCCTCCAACCGGGTGCGCGCCCGGCTGGCCCGCCTCGGCGTCCAGCGTTCCACCGCGTACAACCCGGTCCTGGAGCCCCTGCTCCGCATAGTCCGCAGCAACGATCCGAAGATCGAGACGGCGACGCTGCGCCAGCTGGAGCAGGCCTACCAGGTCGCCGAACGCTGGCACCGCGGCCAGAAGCGCAAGAGCGGCGACCCGTACATCACCCACCCGCTCGCGGTGACCACGATCCTCGCCGAGCTCGGCATGGACCCGGCCACCTTGATGGCCGGCCTGCTCCACGACACCGTCGAGGACACCGAGTACGGCCTCGAAGACCTGCGCCGCGACTTCGGCGACGCCGTGGCCCTCCTCGTCGACGGTGTCACCAAGCTCGACCGGGTCAAGTTCGGCGAGGCCGCGCAGGCCGAGACCGTCCGCAAGATGGTCGTCGCCATGGCCAAGGACCCGCGCGTCCTGGTCATCAAGCTCGCCGACCGGCTGCACAACATGCGCACCATGCGCTACCTCAAGCGGGAGAAGCAGGAGAAGAAGGCCCGCGAGACCCTTGAGATCTACGCCCCGCTGGCGCACCGGCTGGGCATGAACACCATCAAGTGGGAGCTCGAAGACCTCTCCTTCGCGATCCTCTACCCGAAGATGTACGACGAGATCGTCCGTCTGGTCGCCGAGCGGGCGCCCAAGCGCGACGAGTACCTCGCCGTCGTCACGGACGAGGTGATGGTCGACCTGAGAGCCGCCCGGATCAAGGCCACCGTGACGGGCCGCCCGAAGCACTACTACAGCGTCTACCAGAAGATGATCGTCCGCGGCCGTGACTTCGCGGAGATCTACGATCTGGTCGGCATCCGGGTGCTGGTGGACACCGTACGGGACTGCTACGCCGCCCTCGGCACCGTGCACGCGCGCTGGAACCCGGTCCCCGGCCGGTTCAAGGACTACATCGCGATGCCCAAGTTCAACATGTACCAGTCGCTCCACACGACGGTCATCGGGCCCAGCGGCAAGCCGGTCGAACTCCAGATCCGCACCTTCGACATGCACCGCCGCGCCGAGTACGGCATCGCCGCGCACTGGAAGTACAAGCAGCAGACCGTCGCCGGCACCTCCAAGGTCCGTACCGACGTCCCGCAGGCCGCCAAGGGAAGCGCCGGCCAGGACACGGTCAACGACATGGCCTGGCTGCGCCAGCTGCTGGACTGGCAGAAGGAGACCGAGGACCCGGGCGAGTTCCTGGACTCGCTGCGCTTCGACCTCTCCCGCAACGAGGTCTTCGTCTTCACGCCCAAGGGCGACGTCATAGCGCTGCCCGCCGGCGCCACCCCCGTGGACTTCGCGTACGCCGTCCACACCGAGGTCGGCCACCGGACCATAGGGGCACGCGTCAACGGACGCCTCGTCCCGCTGGAGTCCACGCTCGACAACGGCGACCTGGTCGAGGTCTTCACCTCCAAGGCCGAGGGCGCCGGCCCGTCCCGTGACTGGCTGGGCTTCGTCAAGTCCCCGCGGGCCCGCAACAAGATCCGCGCCTGGTTCTCCAAGGAGCGCCGCGACGAGGCCATCGAGCACGGCAAGGACGCCATCGCGCGGGCCATGCGCAAGCAGAACCTGCCGATCCAGCGCATCCTGACCGGCGACTCGCTCGTCACCCTCGCGCACGAGATGCGCTACCCCGACATCTCCTCCCTCTACGCGGCGATCGGCGAGGGCCACGTGGCCGCGCAGGGCGTCGTACAGAAGCTGGTGGCGGCCCTCGGCGGCGAGGATGCGGCCAGCGAGGACATCGAGGAGAGCATCCCGCCGGCCCGCGCCCGCAAGCGGCGCGGCAGTGCCGACCCGGGCGTCGTCGTCAAGGGCGTCGACGACGTGTGGGTCAAGCTGGCCCGCTGCTGCACCCCGGTGCCGGGCGACCCGATCATCGGGTTCGTCACGCGTGGCAGTGGCGTATCGGTTCACCGCGCGGACTGCGTCAACGTCGACTCGCTCTCCCAGCAGCCCGAGCGGATGCTGGAGGTCGAGTGGGCGCCCACCCAGTCCTCGGTCTTCCTGGTCGCCATCCAGGTCGAGGCGCTGGACCGGTCCCGGCTCCTGTCCGACGTCACCCGGGTCCTGTCGGACCAGCACGTGAACATCCTCTCGGCCGCCGTGCAGACCTCCCGCGACCGGGTGGCCACCTCGCGGTTCACCTTCGAGATGGGCGACCCCAAGCACCTGGGGCACGTCCTGAAGGCCGTTCGGGGTGTCGAGGGCGTGTACGACGTCTACCGTGTGACTTCGGCGAGGAGGCCGTGACCATCACCTGATGCCGTACCGGGGGCGCGCGTGGCGCGTACGACATGTTCCCGTGCGGCCTCAGCCGGCGCTACGAGCCCGTACGGGTCATTGGCCGGGGCGGCATGGGCGTGGTCTTCGAGGCGGAGGCCTCCGCCTCGATCGGCGGGTGGCCATCAAGTGCCTCACGGACGGCATCAGTGCCGCTCGACGGTGAGGACCTGTCCGAGCTGGTCGCCGGGCGCGGGCAGCCGCTGCCCGTGGAGCGGGCCTGCCGGGTCGCCGTGGACATGCTCGCCGGGCTGGGCGCGGCACACGCCAGCGGGGTGCTGCACCGGGACTACGTGAAACCGTCGCCCGGAACCGGGCCCGGGCGCCGCGCGGAGTTCCGGCCGGGCCGGTGCTCCGGGGAGATCTCCGGTCGGCCATGGTCGGGACCGGCCTCGCCCGGGTCCGGACCCAGCGCTCCGCGGGGCGGACCCGGGACGCACTCCCGGTGCTGCGGCTCGCCCTGCGCGAGCGGTCGGGCGCGGGAGAGGGCGATCTGCTGGCCGTCCAGCGCGAACTGGCCGGCATGCTGGCCGAGACCGGGCAGCTCGGCGAGGCGATCGCCGTACTCGAAGAGGCGTTCGTGCGCGTGCACCGCTTCCGCCGGCCGGACGCGGTCCTGGTGTGCCGGCGGCTGGCCGGGCTGTTGCAGGAGTCCGGGAACCACATCCACTCCTGCGAGGTGCCGGAGCACGGGCTCGACCTGATCCAGGACGAGAAGCGGGTCCGGCCCTGAGACGCACGAGGGCCCCGGTACGGATCTTCCGTACCGGGGCCTGTTGCGTACCGGGGAGCGGGGCCGTCAGCCGCCGAACTCCTCCAGGCCCTTCAGCGCCTGGTCCAGCAGGGCCTGGCGGCCCTCCAGCTCCCGGGACAGCTTGTCGGCCTTCGCGTTGTTGCCCGCCGCGCGCGCCGCGTCGATCTGCTCACGCAGCTTGTCGACCGCCGCCTGGAGCTGGCCCGTCAGACCGGCCGCACGCGCCCGCGCCTCCGGGTTCGTACGACGCCACTCGCCCTCCTCGGCCTCCTGGATGGCCCGCTCCACCGCGTGCATCCGGCCCTCGACCTTCGGCCGGGCGTCCCGCGGCACGTGGCCGATGGCCTCCCAGCGCTCGTTGAGGGAGCGGAACGCGGCACGGGCCGCCTTCAGGTCGGTGATCGGGACGAGCTTCTCGGCCTCGGCGGCCAGCTCCTCCTTCAGCTTCAGGTTCTCCACCTGCTCGGCGTCGCGCTCCGCGAACACCTCGCTGCGCGCCGCGAAGAAGACGTCCTGGGCCCCGCGGAAACGGTTCCACAGATCGTCCTCGGCCTCGCGCTGCGCCCGGCCCGCCGCCTTCCAGTCCGCCATCAGCTCGCGGTAGCGGGCGGCCGTCGGACCCCAGTCGGTCGACTTCGACAGCGACTCGGCCTCCGCGACCAGCTTCTCCTTGACCTTGCGGGCATCCTCGCGCTGCGCGTCCAGCGAGGCGAAGTGCGCCTTGCGGCGCTTGGAGAAGGCGGAGCGGGCGTGCGAGAAGCGGTGCCACAGCTCGTCGTCCGACTTGCGGTCCAGCCGCGGCAGACCCTTCCAGATGTCCACCAGGGCGCGCAGCCGCTCGCCCGCGCTGCGCCACTGGTCGCTCTGCGCCAGTTCCTCGGCCTCGACGACCAGGGCGTCCTTGGCCGCGCGGGCCTCGTCCGTCTGCTTGGCCTTCTGCGCCTTGCGCTCCTCGCGCCGCGACTCCACCGTCGCGACCAGCTTGTCCAGCCGAACGCGAAGAGCGTCCAGGTCGCCCACGGCATGGTGCTCGTCGACCTGCGTGCGCAGGTGGTCGATCGCCGTCTGCGCGTCCTTGGCGGACAGATCGGTGGTCCGCACCCGCTTTTCGAGGAGGCCGATCTCGACCACCAGGCCCTCGTACTTGCGCTCGAAATAGGCCAGGGCCTCCTCAGGGGTGCCCGCCTGCCATGAGCCGACGACCTTCTCGCCATCGGCAGTACGCACGTACACGGTGCCCGTCTCGTCGACTCGGCCCCACGGGTCGCTGCTCACAGCGCCTCCTCCACCTGATGCCTTTCGAGGGGTTCACCCCCTGGGCATCGTCCACAGTTTCCTGGGGCGGGCAGCGCCCGCCCTGCACAACGCCAACATAGGCGACCGCCGGGCCGCCTGTCCGCATCCCGCACGACGGAATATCGGCGTACGCGCGGGACGCGGGGGCCCGGACCCGGGGCCGGCCGGCTTCCGGTCAGTTCTGGGTGACGGTGCCCTTCTCGATCTTGACTTCCTTCTTCGGGGCCCCGTCCTGGCCGCCGTCGGCCGTACCGGCCTTGGCGATCTCCTCCAGGACCTTCAGCCCGGCGGCGTCGATCTTGCCGAACGGGGTGTACGACGGCGCCAGCGGGCTGTCCTTGTAGACCAGGAAGAACTGGCTGCCGCCCGAGCCGGGCTGGCCGGTGTTGGCCATCGCGACCGTGCCGGCCGGGTAGATCACCTGGCCCTGGTCGTTCGCCTTGCCGAGGGAGTCCAGGTTCTCGTCCGGGATCGTGTAGCCGGGGCCGCCCATGCCGGTGCCCTCGGGGTCGCCGCACTGGAGCACGAAGATCCCGCCGCTCGTCAGCCGGTGGCACTTCGTGTTGTCGAAGTAGCCCTTGTCGGCGAGCGACTTGAACGAGTTCACGGTCTGCGGGGTCTTCGCCGCGTCCATCGCGAAGCTGATGTCGCCCGCGCTGGTCTTGAGGGCGAAGGTGTACTTCGCCTTCTGGTCGATGGCCATCTCGGGCGAGGGGGACTGCTTGGGCTTCGGCGCGGCCGAGGGGCTCGCGGCCGGGTTCGCCGCCTGGTCCTTCTTGTCCTTGTCGAAGACGCCGCCCACGATCAGGCCGACCAGCGTCGCGACGACCACGGCCACCGCCGCGCCGATGATCGCCGTGCGCTGGCGCGCCTTGCGCCGGGCCTCGGCCCGGCGCTTCTGCTGGCGCTCGTACTTCTCCCTGGCGAGCTGTCGCCGCCGCTGATCGCTCGTGACCACCGGGTCGTCTCCTTGTACGTGTCTGGTACTGCTGTCCGGGCTGGGTTAGGCCGTACCGTATATGGGTTCGCTGTGTAATGAGGGGCGCCGGTAGGCTCTGAGCAGCAACATTCCGAACTGCAGCTCCCGCCGGACGACGATTGAGGACGAACGTGCTGATTGCCGGGTTCCCCGCCGGGGCCTGGGGGACCAACTGTTACGTGGTCGCCCCCGCCGCCGGTGAGGAGTGCGTCATCATCGACCCGGGCCACCAAGCCGCCCAGGGTGTCGAGGAGACGCTGAAGAAGCATCGGCTCAAGCCCGTCGCGGTCGTGCTGACCCATGGCCACATCGATCATGTGGCCTCGGTGGTCCCGGTGTGCGGAGCACACGACGTACCGGCCTGGATCCACCCCGAGGACCGCTACATGATGAGCGACCCGGAGAAGGCCCTCGGCCGCTCCATCGGGATGCCGCTCATGGGCGAACTGACCGTGGGCGAGCCGGACGACGTCCGTGAGCTGACCGACGGCGCCGGCCTGAAACTGGCCGGAATGGACTTCTCCGTGGCGCACGCGCCGGGGCATACCAAGGGGTCGGTGACCTTCCGGATGCCCGAGCTGGCCGACATCCCGCCGGTCTTCTTCTCGGGTGACCTGCTCTTCGCCGGCTCCATCGGACGCACCGACCTGCCCGGCGGCTCCCACGCCGAGATCCTCGAGTCGCTGGGCCGCGTGTGCCTGCCGCTCGACGACTCGACCGTGGTGCTGTCCGGCCACGGTCCCCAGACCACCATCGGCCGTGAGCGCGCGACCAACCCGTACCTGCGGGAGGTCGCCGCCGGCCTGGCAGCGGACCCGACGGCCGCTCCACGACGAGGAATGTGACGAGAGTTTCGTGGCTACTTTTCAGGCCCCCAAGGGCACGTACGACCTGATCCCGCCGGTTTCCGTGAAGTACCTGGCGGTACGCGAGGCCATCTCCGCCCCGCTGAGGAACTCCGGCTACGGCTACATCGAGACGCCCGGCTTCGAGGACGTGGGCCTCTTCGCCCGCGGTGTGGGCGAGTCCACCGACATCGTCTCCAAGGAGATGTACGCCTTCGAGACCAAGGGCGGCGACCAGCTGGCCCTGCGTCCCGAGGGCACGGCCTCGGTGCTGCGCGCGGCGCTGGAGGCGAGCCTGCACAAGAAGGGCAACCTGCCGGTCAAGCTCTGGTACTCGGGCTCGTACTACCGCTACGAGAAGCCGCAGAAGGGCCGCTACCGCCACTTCTCGCAGGTCGGTGCCGAGGCCATCGGCGCCGAGGACCCGGCGCTGGACGCCGAGCTGATCATCCTGGCCGACCAGGCGTACCGCTCGCTGGGCCTGCGCAACTTCCGCATCCTGCTGAACTCGCTGGGCGACAAGGAGTGCCGCCCGGTCTACCGGGAAGCGCTGCAGTCCTTCCTGCGCGGGCTGGACCTCGACGAGGAGACCGTCCGCCGGGCCGAGATCAACCCGCTGCGCGTCCTCGACGACAAGCGCACGGACGTACAGAAGCAGCTGGTCGGCGCGCCGATGCTGCGGGACTACCTGTGCGACGCGTGCAAGGCGTACCACGAGGAGGTGCGGTCGCTGATCACGGCGGCCGGGGTCGCCTTCGAGGACGACGAGAAGCTGGTGCGCGGGCTCGACTACTACACCCGCACCACCTTCGAGTTCGTCCACGACGGTCTGGGCTCGCAGTCCGCGGTGGGCGGCGGCGGCCGCTACGACGGTCTGTCCGAGATGATCGGCGGACCGGCGCTGCCGTCCGTGGGCTGGGCGCTGGGTGTGGACCGTACGGTGCTCGCGCTCGAGGCCGAGGGCGTGGAGCTGGACATCCCCGCGTCGACCTCGGTGTTCGCGGTCGCGCTCGGCGACGAGGCCCGGCGGGTGCTGTTCGGGAAGATCACCGAACTCCGCAAGGCCGGGATCGCGGCCGACTTCTCCTACGGCGGCAAGGGCCTCAAGGGTGCGATGAAGGACGCGAACCGGTCGGGCGCACGGTTCGCCGTCGTCGCCGGTGAGCGTGATCTGGCCGAGGGGCTGGTCCAGCTGAAGGACATGGAGTCCGGCGAGCAGGCCCCGGTGGCCGTGGCCGATCTGGTCGCCACCGTCCAGGCCCGCCTGGCCTGATACGCGTACGCGGACGGCCGCGGACCGGGGAACTCCCCCGGTCCGCGGCCGTCCGCGTCACAGCAGGCCGTGCCGCATGGCCGTCGTCACCGCCGCCGTGCGGTCCGTGACCTCCAGCTTCGCGAAGACCCGCAGCAGGTGGGTCTTGACCGTGGACTCCGCCACGAACAGGCGGCGGCCGATCTCCGCGTTCGTCGCGCCCTCCGCGACCAGGCGCAGGACCGATACCTCGCGCTCCGACAGGTGCGGACGCTCCGGCCGGGCGCGCAGGTGGTCGACCAGACGGCCCGCCACCGACGGGGCCAGGACGGTCTCGCCGCGGACGGCCGCGCGGACCGCCTCCGCCAGTTCCGCACGGGCCATGTCCTTCAGCAGGTAGCCCGCCGCGCCCGCCTCCACCGCCCGCAGGATGTCGCGGTCGTCCTCGTACGTGGTCAGCACCACCACCCGGACCGGCAGCCCGGCCGCGGTGATGCGGGCGGTGGACTCCACCCCGTCGCCGCCGGGCATCCGCAGGTCCATCAGGATCAGGTCCAGGTCGGGCACCAGCCGCGCGGCCAGCGCTTCCGCCTGCGGACCGTTGGCGGCCTCCGCGACGACCTCCAGATCCGGCTCGGCGCTGAGCATGCCGCGCAGGCCCTCCCGTACCACCGGGTGGTCGTCGGCCAGCAGGATGCGGATCATGTCGTACGGCTCCTCAGCGGATCGGCAGGGTGACGGTGACGGTGGTGCCCCCGGGCACCGCGCTGTCGACCGACGCGGTGCCGCCGGCCTCCGCCGCACGGGCGCGCAGCCCCCGCAGGCCGTAGCCGGGGGAGGGGGCCGCCGGATCGAAGCCCCGGCCGGAGTCCCGGACCGAGACCGTCAACTCCGCCTCACCGTAGGCGAGGGACAGCGCGGCGACGGCCCGGGGGCCCGCGTGCTTGGCCGCGTTCGCCAGGGACTCCTGGCACGTGCGCAGTGCCACCACCTCCAGCGCCGGCGGCAGCGGCCGGACCTCCCCGGTCACCGTGACGGCCGCGGGCGGGTCGTGCCGCGCCGCGAGGCGGCGTACCGCGTCCGGCAGCGAACCCCCGTCCAGGTCGGCGGGCGCCCCGCCGGACACCAGGGCCCGGGCCTCGGCCAGGTTCTGCCGGGCGGTCACCGCCATCAGCTCCAGGTGGCGGTGGGCCTCGGCCGGATCCGTGTCCAGCTCGGACTGCACCGCCTGCACCAGCATCAGCAAGCTGGTGAAGCCCTGGGCGAGGGTGTCGTGGATCTCGCGGGACATGCGATCCCGTTCGGCGAGGGCGCCGCGTTCGGCGGAGAGCCGGGCCACCTCCTCCCGGCTGGCGTCGAGTTCGGCGATCAGCCCGGCCCGGCCCGCGCTCTGCTCGATGATCCGGGTGATCCACGAGCCCATGAAGGCCGAGAAGGCGAACGTGGTCACACCGAGCACGGAGTTGAGGAATACCACGTGCCCTTCGGGCCGCCACAGCAGCGCCCACCCGGCCACCGGCACCAGGCACACCACCGCCATGTAGGCGACCGCCCGGCGCAAGGTCACCAACATGAAGAAGTGCGGGGCGAGCGCGGAGGTGATCAGCCGTGTCTCGCCGACCAGTACGGCGGCCGGCAGGAACAGGGCGAGTGTCACGCCCAGGTAGAGGGCGGAGCGGCGCGGCTCGTAGTTCGGCAGCAGGAGGAGCGGCCGTCCGGCCCACAGGTACCAGGGGACCAGCGCGGCGAGCAGCCCGAGGGCAGCGATCCGGTGGGGCAGCGAGGGCATGGCGGCGCCGAGGACGAAGGCCACCGTCGCCAGCCACACGAGCCCGAAGTACAGGTCCCACGGCAGGAACGCACGGTCCCACACATGGGACTCGCGCGCTCCGGCCGATTTCACGAAGCCGCTCAACCGTCGCGCCGGCTCTTCCATTTGAAGGTCAGCAGACACAGCACCAATCCTCCGGCAACCCAGGCCCCCAGCACGAGCGCCGTCTTCCCGTACTCCCAGCCGCCGGCCTGTTCGAGGACCGCGGCGGACTCGGGCAGGAACACCCCGCGCAGACCCTGGCACATCCACTTGAGCGGGAACAGCGCCCCGATGTTCAGCAGCCAGTCGGGGATCTGGTGGACCGGGATGTACACGCCGGAGATGAACTGGAGGATCAGGAAAGGCAGGACGACCACGGAACTGGCGCTCTTGCCGGACTTGGGGAGGCTGCTGATGGCGATGCCGAGCAGGGCGCAGCCCGTCAGGCCGAGGGCGAAGATCCACGCGAAGGTGAGCCACTTGGAGGCCGAGGACGGCACGTCCAGGTCGAAGAGGGTGGAGCCGACGAGGAGCAGGACCGCGGTCTCGGCGAGTCCGGTGACGAGCACCATCCAGACCTTGCCGAGGAAGTAGGCGGCCGGGGGCATCGGGGTGCCGCGCAGCCGGCGCAGCACCTTCTCGTCCCGTTCGACGGCGATGGAGATGCCGAGCGACTGGAAGCTGGTGGACATGATGCCCGCCGCGACCATGCCCGCCGCGTAGAGCTGGGAGGCGGTGATCCCGGTGCCCTCGACGGCGTCCCCGAAGATCGAGGCGAAGAGGGCGAGGAAGACGACGGGGAAGGCGAAGGTGAAGATCACCGCATCGCGCTGGCGGAAGAACTGCCTGATCTCCAGCACGCCGCGGCTCAGTCCCAGGGCCCAGGCTCCGGGCAGGGCCTTCGCCGCCCGCGTGACGGTGGTCTCGGTGGTGTTGGTGGTCATCGTGCTTCCTCCGGCTGCGGCTCGGGCTGGGTGAGCTGGCCCGTGAGGCGCAGGTACACGTCCTCCAGGGTGGGGCGGGTGATCTTCAGGCCCGGGATCTCGCCGTCGAAGCGGGCCATCAGCTCCCGGGCGCTGCGGGTGGGGGTCTCGGTCCGGATCTCGCGCGGGGTGCCGTCGGGGTCGGTCCACTCGACGGTGGCGCCGGTGCCGAACCGGGCGCGCAGAGCGGCCGGTTCGCCCTCGGCGACGACGCGGCCGCGTGCCACGATCGCGAGGCGGTCGGCGAGGGCCTCGGCCTCCTCCAGGTAGTGCGTGGTGAGCACGATGGTCGTGCCCCCGTCGGCCAGCAGCCGGATCAGGTCCCAGAACTGGCGGCGGGCAGCCGGGTCGAAGCCGGTGGTCGGCTCGTCGAGCAGGAGCAGTTCCGGACCGCCGATGACGCCGAGCGCCACGTCGAGGCGGCGCCGCTGGCCGCCGGAGAGGCCCTTCACCCGCTGGTCGCGCTTGTGTTCCAGGCCGACCAGTGCGATGACCTCCGCCGGGTCGCGCGGGGCCGGGTAGTAACGGGCGAAGTGCTCGACCGTCTCCCGTACCGTCAGTTCGGCGGGCGCCGACTCGTCCTGCCAGACGATCCCGACGCGCGAACGCCAGGCCCGTCCGGCCGTCGCCGGGTCCGCGCCCAGGACGCGGACCTCACCGCCGTCCCGCTCCCGGTGGCCCTGGAGTATCTCCACCGTGGTGCTCTTGCCGGCTCCGTTGGGCCCGAGGAGGCCGAAGACCTCGCCCGGGCGAATCGTCAGGTCAAGCCCGTCGACCGCGGTGACCTCGCCGTACTGCTTGCGAAGCCCCCGTACTTCCACCGCGTTCTGTGTCATGCCTCGAATGCTCCGCCGGAATCCGCGCCGCCGGTCCCCCCGGGCGTACGTCCTTATGTCCGTCGAACGGTGGACACACAGTCACGTGCGGCACAATGGCCGGTGCTTGTTGACCTTGCAGATGTGGAGTGGGCGGTATGACGACACGACCTACGGACGCGGACACCGCCCCGAGGACCACCTTCGGGGGGAGCCGGGCGCTGGCCTGGCTGCTGGTGATCACGGGGGCCGCGGGCCTGCTCGCCGCCTGGGTGATCACGATCGACAAGTTCAAGCTGCTGGAGGACCCGAACTTCACGCCGGGCTGCAGCCTGAACCCGATCGTCTCCTGCGGCAACATCATGAAGAGCGACCAGGCGGCCGTCTTCGGCTTCCCGAACCCGATGCTCGGTCTGGTCGCCTACGGCATCGTGATCTGCGTCGGCATGAGCATGCTGGCCGGGGCCCGGTTCAGCCGCTGGTACTGGCTGACCTTCAACGCGGGCACCCTCTTCGGCGTCGTCTTCTGCGCCTGGCTGATGTACCAGTCGCTGTACAACATCAACTCGCTCTGCCTGTGGTGCTGCCTGGCCTGGGTCGCCACGATCGTGATGTTCTGGTACGTCACCTCGCACAACGTCCGCCAGGGGCTGCTGCCCACGCCGGGCTGGCTGAAGAGCTTCTTCGACGAGTTCACCTGGGTGCTCCCGGTGCTGCACATCGGGATCATCGGAATGCTGATCCTGACGCGCTGGTGGGACTTCTGGACCTCGTAAGGACTGTCGGTGGGCTCGCATAGGCTTTCGGTGTGGAACCAGACCTTTTCACCGCCGCCGCCGAAGACCGCCAGGAGAAGGATCCCGCGAGCTCTCCGCTCGCCGTCCGGATGCGCCCGCGCACCCTGGACGAGGTCGTCGGCCAGCAGCACCTGCTGAAGCCCGGATCACCGCTGCGGCGGCTGGTCGGGGAGGGCGCGGGCGGTCCGGCCGGAGCCTCCTCGGTGATCCTCTGGGGCCCGCCGGGCATCGGGAAGACCACGCTGGCGTACGTGGTGAGCCAGGCCACCCGGAAGCGGTTCGTGGAGCTGTCCGCGATCACGGCGGGAGTCAAAGAGGTACGGGCGGTCATCGAGGGCGCGAAGCGCGCCGCCGGGGGCTACGGCAAGGACACCGTCCTCTTCCTCGACGAGATCCACCGCTTCAGCAAGGCGCAGCAGGACTCACTGCTCCCGGCCGTCGAGAACCGCTGGGTGACGCTGATCGCCGCGACCACGGAGAACCCGTACTTCTCGATCATCTCCCCGCTGCTCTCGCGCTCGCTGCTGCTGACGCTGGAGCCGCTGACGGACGGCGACCTGAGCGCGCTGATGCGCAGGGCGCTGGAGGAGGAGCGGGGGCTCGGCGGGGCGGTGACCCTGCCGGCGGACGCCGAGGCGCACCTGCTGCGGATCGCCGGGGGCGACGCCCGGCGGGCGCTGACGGCGCTGGAGGCGGGGGCCGGGTCGGCCATCGCCAAGGGCGAGGACGAGATCACCCTCCAGACGGTGGAGGAGGCGGTCGACCGGGCCGCCGTCCGCTACGACCGGGACGGCGACCAGCACTACGACGTGGCGAGCGCGCTGATCAAGTCGATCCGCGGCTCGGACGTGGACGCGGCGCTGCACTATCTGGCCCGGATGATCGACGCGGGGGAGGACCCCCGGTTCATCGCGCGGCGCCTGATGATCTCGGCGAGCGAGGACATCGGCCTGGCGGACCCGACGGCCCTGCCGCTCGCGGTGGCCGCGGCCCAGGCGGTGGCGATGATCGGCTTCCCGGAGGCCGCGCTGACCCTCTCGCACGCCACGATCGCGCTGGCGCTGGCCCCGAAGTCGAACACCGCCACGACCGCGATCGGCGCGGCGCTGGCCGACGTCCGGGCCGGGCTGGCGGGCTCGGTCCCGCCGCACCTGCGGGACGGGCACTACAAGGGCGCGGCGAAGCTGGGGCACGCGCAGGGGTATGTGTACCCGCACGACGTGCCGGGGGCCATCGCCGCCCAGCAGTACGCGCCCGACGAGATCCACGGGAAGCGGTACTACGAGCCGACGCGGTACGGAGCGGAGGCGCGCTACGCGGACGTCGTGGAGAAGGTCCGGGAGCGGCTCCGCGGCACGTGAGCGTGCCGGCGGGGTCGCGACGGTTCAGGGGGTGTCTGGCGGATCAGGGCCGGATTGCCCGGGTGGGCTGGTGCCGTGGATTGCAAGGCGGAGGAGGGAGTCGACGCGGTGGGGGCACCTCCCAGCGGTAGCTGGGGGACGTCGGCGACCGGCGACAGCGCGGCAAGCCGCGGTGCCGGGCGAGCCGGGCCCGGCCCTGATCCGTCAGACACCCCCTAACTAATGGCCCACCGCCGTGAGCAGGGTGTGCATCGCACGGCGCAGGCCGCAGATGTCCGCGACGGGCTCGGGGAAGTCGAAGCGGGCGTCGAAGCAGCCGGCCGCGCCGCCGGTGAAGCGGACGCGGAGGCCCAGGCGGTCCAGGGCGAGCGGGACGGCCGTCATGTCCCCGGCCCCCCGCGGACCCAGCAGCCCGCACAGTTCGCCGATCCGGTCGCCGTGGGCGGAGTGCAGGTGCTGGAGGAGTTCCGCCTCGTGGGCGACCATCGGGTCCGGCTCCGCCGCGGCCAGGTCCTCCGGGTCCACGTGCTCGGCGCCCCACAGGTCGTCCACCGAGATCTCGCCGACCTCCAGGCGGAGCAGCCTCCAGCGGGCCTCGGCCAGCCCCAGCAGCTCACCCACCGGATGGCGCTCCGCGAGCAGCGCCGCGCAGGCCGCCCGGTCGTCGCCGCGGACCGGGGTCAGCCACCCGGCCAGCCAGGCGCGGCCTCGGATACGATGCTGCACGGACACCGGCGCCACATCCGTGATCTCGATCACGGCGGTGAGGTCGTCGTCCTGGGCGTGAGCGGCTGCCCTGGCAGCCGCGGATTCCCCGGAAACAAGGAGAATCACGTCCCCGTCCGGGGTGACGGTCCGTGCGACCGGCGCCCCTGTCCCGAGCTCGTCCTGGTCATAAGCACCCGGGAGGGTGAGGGATACTGAGGCGTTGGACTCTACGAGGGTTCGTACGCGTTCGGCTCCGGTGAGCTGCCGAACGCCTTCCCTGGGACGCGGCTGACCTTGCTTATCGTCGTCGAAAGCAGATCCTGTTTCGTTTGGATCTGAACTGCGGCGCGCACTGGGCAGGGGGATCCCATGTGGTCGAGACATTACGTCCTCCTCGCTAAGGTAAGCCTCACCTAACTTACATGGAGGTAGGTTCCCCGTGAACCAGAAGCGACCCAAGGTCAAGAAGTCGCGTGCCCTCGGCATTGCGCTGACCCCGAAGGCCGTCAAGTACTTCGAGGCCCGCCCCTACCCGCCGGGCGAGCACGGCCGTGGCCGCAAGCAGAACTCGGACTACAAGGTCCGTCTGCTGGAGAAGCAGCGTCTGCGCGCTCAGTACGACATCTCTGAGCGTCAGATGGCCCGCGCGTACGACCGCGCCAAGAAGGCCGAAGGCAAGACGGGCGAGGCGCTTGTCGTCGAGCTCGAGCGTCGTCTCGACGCCCTGGTTCTGCGTTCGGGCATCGCCCGCACCATCTACCAGGCCCGCCAGATGGTCGTTCACGGCCACATCGAGGTCAACGGCGCCAAGGTCGACAAGCCGTCGTTCCGTGTCCGCCCGGACGACGTCATCACGGTGCGCGAGCGCAGCCGCGAGAAGGTTCCGTTCCAGGTTGCCCGTGAGGGTGGCTACGCAGGCGAGGGCGAGACCCCGCGCTACCTGCAGGTCAACCTGAAGGCCCTGGCCTTCCGCCTGGACCGCGACCCGAACCGCAAGGAAATCCCGGTCATCTGCGACGAGCAGCTCGTCGTCGAGTACTACGCCCGCTGATGCAGGCGTAGGCCTCACAGGCTGGTGGAAGCCCGCCGTCCCCTCCGGGGGGCGGCGGGCTTCCCGCGTTCGCGGCGCCCGCGCCCGCTTCGGCACCCCGCCCGACGAACCCGCCCGGCTCCGAGGGAAGATCGCCGCACGTCGGCTGTCGCAGGGGACACGGAGAGCGCTGGTCCGCGAGCTCTGCGTACAAGCGATCCCGCCCGGACCCGGAATTCCGGTACGGCCGGGGATCTCCGGCGCGATAGGGTCGGAGGCGAACCTTGTCGCAGTTCAAGTGCAGACTTCAAGTACAGACAGAGAGCGGTGTGACGTGTCCGGTGGAGAGGTGGCCGGGATCCTCGTGGCCGTCTTCTGGGCCATCCTGGTCTCCTTCCTCGCCGTGGTGCTGGTGAGGCTGGCGCAGGTGCTCAAGGCGACTACCAAGCTGGTGGCCGACGTGACCGACCAGGCCGTCCCGCTGCTGGCCGACGCCTCCACCACCGTCCGCTCCGCGCGCACCCAGCTCGACCGGGTCGACGCGATCGCGAGCGACGTCCAGGAGGTCACCTCCAACGCCTCCGCGCTGTCCTCCACCGTGGCCTCCACCTTCGGCGGGCCGCTGGTCAAGGTCGCGGCCTTCGGCTACGGCGTCCGCAAGGCGCTCGGCCGGACGGACGAGGCACCGCAGAAGACCACCCGGCGCACCGTGATCGTCGGCCGTACCGTGCCGACGGCCCGGCGCCGGAAGCAGAAGGGCTGAGACCGCCGATGTTCCGCCGAGCCTTCTGGTTCACCGCAGGCGCCGCCACCGGCGTGTGGGCCACCACCAAGGTCAACCGCCAGCTCAAGAAGCTGACGCCGGAGAGCCTTGCCGCCCGGGCCGCCGACAAGGCGCTGGAGGCGGGCCACCGCCTCAAGGACTTCGCCCTCGACGTCAAGGCGGGAATGACGCAGCGCGAGGACGAGCTGAACGATGCACTGGGGCTGACCCAGGACGCCGACCACCCGGCCCTGACCGGCAACGTCACCGCCCTCCCGGGGCAGCGGCGGCTGCGGGCCATCGACAATGACAAGACCAACCACCGACCGGGCCGCTCGACGGCCAGGTACAACCGGAATGAGGACCACTGATGGAGTCGGCTGAAATCCGCCGCCGCTGGCTGAGCTTCTTCGAGGAGCGCGGTCACGCCGTTGTCCCTTCGGCGTCGCTCATCGCGGACGACCCGACTCTGCTGCTGGTCAACGCGGGCATGGTCCCCTTCAAGCCGTACTTCCTCGGCGAGACCAAGCCCCCCGCCCCGCGCGCCACCAGCGTGCAGAAGTGCGTCCGTACGCCGGACATCGAAGAGGTCGGCAAGACCACCCGCCACGGCACGTTCTTCCAGATGTGCGGCAACTTCTCCTTCGGCGACTACTTCAAGGAAGGCGCCATCAAGTACGCCTGGGAGCTGCTCACCAGCTCCGTGGCGGACGGCGGCTACGGCCTTGAGCCGGAGAAGCTCTGGATCACCGTCTACCTCGACGACGACGAGGCCGAGCAGATCTGGCGCGAGAAGATCGGCGTGCCCGCCGAGCGCATCCAGCGCCTGGGCAAGAAGGACAACTTCTGGTCCATGGGCGTCCCGGGCCCCTGCGGCCCGTGCTCCGAGATCAACTACGACCGCGGCCCCGAGTTCGGCGTCGAGGGCGGCCCGGCCGTCAACGACGAGCGCTACGTGGAGATCTGGAACCTGGTCTTCATGCAGTACGAGCGCGGAGCCGGCGACGGGAAGGAAGACTTCCCGATCCTCGGCGACCTGCCGTCGAAGAACATCGACACCGGCCTGGGTCTCGAGCGTCTCGCCATGATCCTGCAGGGCGTGCAGAACATGTACGAGACCGACACCCTGCGCGTGGTCATGGACAAGGCCACCGAGCTGACCGGCGTGCGGTACGGCGCGGCCAAGGACACCGACGTGTCCATGCGCGTGGTCGCCGACCACATCCGCACCTCCGTCATGCTCATCGGCGACGGCGTCACCCCCGGCAACGAGGGCCGCGGCTACGTGCTGCGCCGCATCATGCGGCGCGCCATCCGCAACATGCGCCTCATGGGCGCCACGGGTCCCGTCGTCCAGGACCTCGTCGACGTCGTGATCGACACGATGGGCCAGCAGTACCCGGAGCTCGTCACCGACCGCAAGCGCATCGAGACCGTCGCGCTCGCCGAAGAGGCCGCCTTCCTCAAGGCCGTCAAGGGCGGCACGAACATCCTCGACACCGCCGTGACGGAGACCAAGGCCGCAGGCGGCACGGTCCTCTCCGGCGACAAGGCGTTCCTGCTCCACGACACCTGGGGCTTCCCGATCGACCTGACCCTGGAGATGGCCGCCGAACAGGGCCTCTCCGTGGACGAGCAGGGCTTCCGCCGCCTGATGCAGGAGCAGCGCGACCGGGCCAAGGCCGACGCCAAGGCCAAGAAGACCGGCCACGCCGACGTCTCCTCGTACCGCGAGATCGCCGACCGGGCGGGCGCCACCGAGTTCACCGGCTACGCCACCAACCAGGGCGAGTCCACCATCGTCGGCCTCCTGGTCAACGGCGTCCCCGCGCCCGCCGCCTCCGAGGGCGACGACGTCGAGGTCGTCCTCGACCGCACCCCGTTCTACGCCGAGGGCGGCGGCCAGCTCGCCGACCAGGGCCGTATCAAGCTCGACTCCGGCGCCGTCATCGTCGTCCGCGACGTCCAGCAGCCGGTCCCGGGCGTCTCCGTGCACAAGGGCTCCGTCCAGGTCGGCGAGGTGACGGTGGGCGCCTCCGCGTACGCCGCCATCGACGTCAGCCGCCGCCGGGCCATCGCCCGTGCCCACTCGGCCACGCACCTGACCCACCAGGCGCTGCGCGACGCGCTGGGCCCGACGGCCGCCCAGGCCGGCTCCGAGAACTCGCCGGGCCGCTTCCGCTTCGACTTCGGTTCGCCGAACGCCGTCCCCGGCTCGGTCCTCACCGACGTCGAGCAGAAGATCAACGACGTCCTCTCCCGCGAGCTCGACGTTACCGCCGAGATCATGAGCATCGACGAGGCGAAGAAGCAGGGCGCCATCGCCGAGTTCGGCGAGAAGTACGGCGAGCGCGTCCGCGTCGTCACCATCGGCGACTTCTCCAAGGAGCTGTGCGGCGGCACGCACGTCGGCAACACCGCCCAGCTGGGTCTGGTGAAGCTGCTCGGCGAGTCCTCCATCGGCTCCGGCGTGCGCCGCGTCGAGGCCCTCGTCGGCGCGGACGCGTACAACTTCCTCGCCAAGGAGCACACGGTCGTCGCCCAGCTCCAGGAGCTGGTCAAGGGCCGTCCGGAGGAGCTGCCGGAGAAGATCGCCACCATGCTCGGCAAGCTGAAGGACGCCGAGAAGGAGATCGAGAAGTTCCGCGCGGAGAAGGTCCTCCAGGCCGCCGCCGGGCTCGCCGAGAACGCCCAGGACATCCGCGGCGTCGCCCTCGTCGTGGGCACGGTGCCGGACGGCACCGGCGCCGACGACCTGCGCAAG
The DNA here is from genome assembly GCF_042870715.1 of Streptomyces sp. NPDC006463. Taxonomy (NCBI): domain Bacteria; kingdom Bacillati; phylum Actinomycetota; class Actinomycetes; order Kitasatosporales; family Streptomycetaceae; genus Streptomyces; species Streptomyces sp. NPDC006463. The sequence goes on from NZ_JBIAHP010000018.1 coordinate 155,765, forward strand.
CTGGTCCTCGACGTCCGCGGCCGCATCCAGGGCGACCGCCCTGCCGTCGTGGCGCTGTTCACCACGGCCGGCGGGCGCCCGCTGACGGTCATCGCCACCAACGAGGCCGCCCGCGAGCGCGGTCTCAAGGCGGGCGACCTCGTCCGTACGGCCGCCAAGACCCTCGGTGGTGGCGGCGGCGGCAAGCCGGACGTCGCCCAGGGCGGCGGCCAGAACCCGGCTGCCGTCCCCGAGGCCATCGCCGCGGTCGAGCGCCTCGTCGTCGAGACGGTCTGACCATGACTCTGCGCCGCGGCCGCCGCCTCGCGATCGACGTCGGGGACGCCCGGATCGGGGTCGCCTCGTGCGACCCCGACGGGGTCCTGGCCACACCGGTCGAAACCGTTCCGGGCCGGGACATCCCCTTCGCCCACCGGCGGCTGCGGCAGCTCGTCGAGGAGTACGAGCCCCTCGAAGTCGTGGTCGGCCTGCCCCGCTCGCTCAGCGGGCGGGAGGGGCCGGCCGCGGCCAAGGTGCGCGCCTTCGCGAACGAACTGGCCAAGGGCATCAAGCCGGTGACGGTCCGTCTGGTGGACGAGCGGATGACGACGGTCACCGCGGCGCAGGGTCTGCGGGCCTCGGGAAGGAACGCGAAGAAGGGCCGTTCGGTCATCGACCAGGCAGCTGCGGTGGTGATTCTCCAGAACGCTCTTGAGACCGAACGGGTATCGGGTAATCCGCCCGGCGAGTGCGTCGAAGTGGTTGTCTGATCGCGATACGGTAACGTTCCGCGCGATGAGACGGCATTCGAACAGCCGTCGCCTTCGTCTCGCGGCACTAGGGGACCGATGACTGAGTATGGCCGGGGCCGTGGCTCCGAACCGTGGCACCCTGAGGATCCCCTGTACGGGGACCAGGGGTGGACCGGGCACCAGACCCAGCAGGGCCAGGCGCCGTATGGCAACGATCCGCAGCAGCAGTACCAGCAGAATCCACAGCAGTACCAGCAGAATCCGCAGTACCAGCAGCAGTACCCCCAGCAGGCCCAGAACCAGCAGCAGTACGTGCAGCAGCCGCAGCCGCAGCAGTATCCGCAGCAGCAGCCACAGCAGTACCAGCAGCCGCAGCCACAGCAGGGGCAGTACCCGCAGTACCAGGGGCAGCAGCAGTCCTACGCTCCCCAGGCTCCCCAGCAGCCGGTGTACGACTCCCAGATCTGGGACACCGGCCAGGGCCAGTACCTGGCCGCCGCGCAGGTCGACGCCTACGCGGGCGTGGACCCGTACGCCCAGCAGCCCGCGGCCGGCTACCCCGACGGGGCCCCTGACCAGTACGCGACGCCGGAGGCCTTCCCTCCGCCGCAGCCCCCGGGCCGGCGTCACCCGGAGCCGGAACCGGCCGAGCAGGAGGAGGAGCCCGAGAGCGCCTTCTTCGCCGGCGGTGGAGGCCAGGACGGCGAGGACGAGGGCGACGACCCGTCGGGCGACGGCCGCCGAGGAGGCCGCCCGAAGGGCGGCAAGCCCAAGAAGCGCAGCGGCATGGCCTGCCTGATCGCCGCCGTCGTCATCATCGGCGTGGTCGGCGGTGGCGGCTACTACGGCTACACCTACCTCAAGGCGAGGTTCGGCGCCGCCGAGGACTTCGCGGGCGAAGGCGTCGACGAGATGGTCGACGTGGAGATCCCCAAGGGGGCGGGCCTGGGACAGATGGGCCGCATCCTCAAGGAAGCCGGCGTGGTCGCCAGCGCCCAGGCCTTCGTCGACGCCGCGAACGCCAATCCCATGGGCAAGTCCATCCAGCCCGGTGTCTACCCGATGAAGAAGAAGATGTCGGGTGCGGCCGCCGTCGCGGTGATGATCGACCCCAAAAAGCTGAACGTCCTCATCGTCTCCGAGGGCATGCGCAACGCCAAGGTGTACGAGGCGATCGACAAGAAGCTGGGCAAGCCGGAAGGCACCACCAAGGACATCGCCCAGCGCGAGGCGAAGAACCTCGGACTGCCGGCCTGGGCGGGCAACAACCCGAAGCTCATCGACCCGCTCGAAGGCTTCCTGTACCCGACGCGCTACGACCTCAGCAAGGACAGCACCCCCGAGTCCCTGCTCAAGCAGATGGTCAAGAACGCGAGCGACAAGTACTCCGAGCTGGGCATCGAGGGCAAGGCCAAGGAACTGGGCCTGGAGAACCCGCTCCAGGTGGTGACGGTCGCCAGTCTCGTCAACGCCGAAGGCAAGAGCCACGACGACTTCCGGAAGATGTCCGAGGTCGTCTACAACCGCCTGAAGAAGACGAACGACGTCACGAACCAGAAGCTCGAGTTCGACTCGACGTACAACTACATCAAGGGCAAGAGCGACATCAACTTCTCCATCAAGGAGGCGAGGGCGCTCGACAACCCGTACAACACGCACTTCGTCAAGGGCCTGCCTCCCGGCCCGATCGGGAACCCGGGCGCGGACGCCCTGAGCGCTACGCTCAACCCCGATCACGGCGGCTGGATGTTCTTCGTGTCGGTGGACGGCGACAAGACGACCTTCACCCAGACCTACGAGGAGCACCTGAAGCTCGTCGACGAGTTCCAGGCGCGGCAGAAGCAGAAGAACGGCGGGTAGCAGGACATGTCACGGATACGGGCCGCGGTGCTGGGTTCGCCCATCGAGCACTCCCTCTCGCCGGTGCTGCACCGTGCCGCCTACGAGGAGCTCGGCCTCGACGACTGGTCGTACGACCGCTTCGAGATCGACGAGGCCGCGCTCCCGGAGTTCGTCACGAGCCTCGGCCCCGAGTGGGCCGGGCTGTCGCTGACCATGCCGCTGAAGCGGGCGATCATCCCGCTGCTCGACGCGATCAGCGACACGGCCGCCTCGGTCGAGACGGTCAACACGGTCGTCTTCACCCCGGACGGCCGACGCCTCGGCGACAACACCGACATCCCCGGCATGGTCGCCGCGCTGCACGAGCGCGGCATCGAGAAGGTACCGTCCGCCGCCGTCCTTGGCGCCGGAGCCACCGCCTCCTCGGCGCTCGCGGCGCTCTCCCGGATCTGCACCGGTGAGGTCACGGCGTACGTCCGCTCGCGCGCCCGCGCCGACGAGATGCGGCAGTGGGGCGAGCGGCTCGGCGTCCCCGTCCGCACCGCCGACTGGTCCGAGGCGGCCGAGGCGCTGGCCGCCCCGCTGGTGATCGCGACCACCCCGGCCGGGGCGACGGACGCCCTGGCCGCGTCCGTACCGGATGCGCCGGGCACACTCTTCGACGTCCTGTACGACCCGTGGCCGACCTCCCTCGCGGCGGCCTGGGACCGCCGTGGCGGCAAGGTCGTCGGCGGGCTGGACCTCCTGGTCCACCAGGCCGTGCTCCAGGTCGAGCGGATGACCGGCCGCACCCCCGGCCCGCTCGCCGCCATGAGGGCCGCCGGAGAGCGGGCGCTCGCCGCCCGTTAGGCTTCCCGCCTGCGTATTCGATCACGGAGGCGGCATGGAACAGGCAGGCGACGGCCAGATACTCGCGTCGAAGTGGGACATTCCCTTCGTCGTCTTCGCCGCGGTCAAGGCGCTCTTCGGTCAGTTCCCGTGGTGGGCGAAGGCCATCGTCCTCGGACTCATCGGTTCCCTCGCGCTGTGGACGGCGATCACCTGGCTCCGCGAGCGCCGCAGCAAGGCCACCTGACGGACAAGGCGTCCGATAGCTGGACCGGGGGCCGGGATCCCGGCCCGGACATGGGAGGATCAGGTACGGCGGGTCCGGGCCGCGCACCCGTTCGCGCCGTCGCTGAACCAGGCGCGAGCATGAGGAGCATCGTTGAGCAGGTTGCGTTGGCTGACCGCCGGGGAGTCGCACGGACCGGCGCTGGTAGCGACGCTGGAGGGGCTTCCCGCCGGCGTTCCGGTCACCACCGAGCTGGTGGCCGACCACCTCGCCCGGCGTCGGCTCGGCTATGGCCGCGGTGCCCGGATGAAGTTCGAGCAGGACGAGATCACCTTCCTGGGCGGCGTCCGGCACGGGCTGTCGCTGGGTTCCCCCGTGGCTGTCATGGTCGGCAACACCGAGTGGCCCAAGTGGGAGACGGTCATGTCGGCCGACCCGGTCGACCCCTCGCTGCTCAAGGAGACCGGCCGTAACGCTCCGCTGACCCGGCCCCGGCCCGGCCACGCCGACCTCGCCGGCATGCAGAAGTACGGCTTCGACGAGGCCCGGCCGATCCTGGAGCGCGCCAGCGCCCGTGAGACCGCCGCCCGTGTCGCCCTCGGAGCCATCGCCCGGTCCTTCATCAAGGAGGCCGCGGGCATCGAGATCGTCTCGCACGTGGTGGAACTGGCTTCGGCCAAGGCCCCGTACGGCGTCTACCCGACCCCCGCCGACGTCGACAAGCTCGACGCCGACCCGGTGCGCTGCCTCGACGCCGACGCGAGCAAGGCGATGGTCGCCGAGATCGACCAGGCCCACAAGGACGGCGACACCCTCGGCGGTGTCGTCGAGGTCCTGGCCTACGGAGTCCCCGTCGGCCTCGGCTCGCACGTCCACTGGGACCGCCGTCTCGACGCCCGCCTCGCCGCGGCCCTGATGGGCATCCAGGCCATCAAGGGCGTCGAGGTCGGCGACGGCTTCGAACTCGCCCGCGTGCCCGGCTCGAAGGCGCACGACGAGATCGTCTCCACCCCCGAGGGCCTGAAGCGCACCTCCGGCCGCTCCGGCGGCACCGAGGGCGGTCTGACCACCGGCGAGCTGCTGCGCGTACGGGCCGCCATGAAGCCCATCGCCACCGTGCCCCGCGCGCTGGCGACCGTGGACGTGGCGACCGGAGAGGCGACGGTGGCCCACCACCAGCGCTCCGACGTCTGCGCCGTCCCGGCCGCGGGCATCGTGGCCGAGGCCATGGTCGCCCTCGTGCTGGCCGACGCCGTGGTCGAGAAGTTCGGCGGCGACTCCGTCCCCGAGACCCGCCGCAACGTCCGCTCGTACCTCGACAACCTGCAGATCCGGTGACCGGCGGACCAATGGTCGTCCTCGTCGGGCCCATGGGGTCCGGCAAGTCCACGGTGGGGGCGCTGCTCGCCGAGCGGCTCGGCGTCCCCTACCGGGACACCGACGCGGACATCGTCGCCGCCCAAGGCCGGGAGATCTCCGACATCTTCGTCGACGAGGGCGAGCCGTACTTCCGCGAGCTGGAGCGCCGCGCGGTCGCGGCCGCGCTCGCCGAGCACGCAGGAGTCCTGGCCCTCGGCGGCGGCGCCGTCCTCGACGAGGGCACCCGCAAGCTGCTGACCGGCCTGCCCGTCGCCTATCTGTCGATGGACGTCGAGGAAGCCGTACGGCGCGTGGGCCTCGGCGCCGCGCGCCCGCTGCTCGCCGTCAACCCGCGCCGTCAGTGGCGCGAGCTGATGGACGCCCGGCGCCCCCTGTACACCGAAGTCGCGCGCGTCGTGGTGGCCACCGACGACCGCACCCCCGAAGAGGTCGCCCAGGCGGTCCTCGACGCACTGGAGTTGAAGGACGTATGACAGACCAGGTGACGCGGATCCACGTCGGCGCGAGCGCCGGACACGACGCGTACGACGTGCTGGTCGGCCGGCAGCTGCTCGGCGAACTCGGCACCCTGATCGGGGCGAAGGCCCAGCGGGTCGCCGTGATCCATCCGGAGGCGCTGGCCTCGACCGGCGAGGCTCTGCGCGACGACCTGGCCGAGCAGGGCTACGAGGCGATCGCCATCCAGGTGCCGAACGCCGAGGAGGCCAAGACCGTCGAGGTGGCGGCGTACTGCTGGAAGGCCCTCGGGCAGTCCGGCTTCACCCGCACCGACGTCATCGTCGGCGTCGGCGGCGGAGCCACCACCGACCTCGCGGGCTTCGTCGCGGCCTCCTGGCTGCGCGGCGTGCGCTGGGTCGCCGTACCGACCACCGTCCTCGCGATGGTCGACGCGGCCGTCGGCGGCAAGACCGGCATCAACACCGCCGAGGGCAAGAACCTCGTCGGCGCCTTCCACCCGCCGGCCGGTGTGCTGTGCGACCTGGCCGCCCTGGACTCGCTGCCCGTCAACGACTACGTCAGCGGTCTCGCCGAGATCATCAAGGCCGGATTCATCTCCGACCCGAAGATCCTCGAACTGATCGAGGCGGACCCGCAGGCGGCCCGTACGCCCGCCGGCCCGCACACGGCCGAGCTGATCGTGCGTTCCATCCAGGTCAAGGCCGACGTGGTCTCCAGCGACCTCAAGGAGTCGGGTCTCCGCGAGATCCTCAACTACGGCCACACCCTCGCGCACGCCATCGAGAAGAACGAGCGCTACAAGTGGCGCCACGGCGCCGCCGTGTCCGTCGGCATGGTCTTCGCCGCCGAGCTCGGCCGGCTCGCGGGCCGCCTCGACGACGCGACGGCCGACCGGCACAAGGCGGTCCTCGCCTCGGTGGGCCTGCCGCTGACCTACCGCGGTGACCAGTGGCCCAAGCTGCTCCAGACCATGCAGGTCGACAAGAAGTCCCGCGGCAACCTGCTGCGCTTCATCGTCCTGGACGGGCTGGGCAAGCCGACGGTCCTGGAGGGCCCCGACCCCGCGCACCTGATCGCCGCCTACGGCGAGGTGTCGGCGTGAGCCGCCGCGTCCTCGTGCTGAACGGCCCGAACCTGGGGCGGCTCGGTTCGCGCGAGCCCGACGTGTACGGGGCCACCTCGTACGCGGGGCTGGTGGAGAGCTGCCGCTCGCTGGGGGAGGAGCTCGGCTTCGACGTCGAGGTCCGCGAGACCAATGACGAGGGGCAGCTGGTGCGCTGGCTGCACGAGGCGGCCGACGGCAAGATCCCCGTGGTCATCAACCCGGGAGCCTTCACGCACTACTCGTACGCCATGCGGGACGCGGCCGCACAGCGCACCGCGCCGCTGATCGAGGTGCACATCTCGAACCCGTACGCACGCGAGGAGTTCCGGCACACCTCGGTCATCGCGTCCGTGGCGACCGGGACGGTGGCGGGCTTCGGCATCGGGTCGTACCGGCTGGCGCTGCGCGCGCTCGCGGACGAGGTCAGCGGCTGAGGCTCCGGCGGCACCGGGCCGGACTGGTGGACGATTCGGGGCCCGGGGTCATATAACGTTCTCGCATCAGTCGCCGGAACGAGACGGAGTGGCACCGGATGCAGCACGGAGTGGGAGGCGGGAACGCGGGCTGGGGACAGCCGGGGCCGCACCCGGCGGCGCCCCCGCAACCGCCGATACCCCCGGCGCAGGGCTGGCCGGGTTCGCCCCCCGCCCACTCCCAGCCCCCGCTCCCGCCGCCACCGGTGGCGCCCGTCCCGGACCCCACCGGGCACATTCCGCTGCCGCCCGCGGTGGCGGGTACGGGCGGGGCCACCCTGGCGGTGCTGCTGATCGGCCCGGCCGGCGCGGGGAAGACCACCGTGGCCCGGCACTGGGCGAGCACCCGGCCCGTGCCGACCGCGCACGTCAGCCTGGACGACGTCCGGGAGTGGGTGTGCTCGGGCTTCGCGGACCCGCAGGCCGGCTGGAACGAGCACTCCGAGGCCCAGTACCGCCTGGCCCGCCGGACGTGCGGGTTCGCCGCCCGCAACTACCTGGCGAACGGGATCTCCTGCATCCTCGATGACGCCGTCTTCCCGGACCGGCCGGTGGTCGGACTGGGCGGCTGGAAGCGCCACGTGGGCCCCGCGCTGCTGCCCGTGGTGCTGCTGCCCGGCCTGGAGATCGTCCTGGAGCGCAACGCGGCCCGCTCCGGCAACCGCCGCCTCTCCGACGAGGAGGTCGCGCGGATCCACGGCCGAATGGCGGGCTGGTACGGCTCCGGCCTGCCGATCATCGACAACTCGCACCTCGACGTCGAGGGGACGGCGCGCGCCCTCGACGAGACGCTGGCACGTGCGCTGACCTAGGGGGTGTCTGACGGATCAGGGCCGGGCCCGGCTCGCCCGGCACCGCGGCTTGCTGCGTTGTCGTCGGTCGCCGACGCTCCGCGTCGACTCCCTC
>NZ_JBIAHP010000019.1:0-46651 GCF_042870715.1 Streptomyces sp. NPDC006463
GGGGACCCTGTGGGAGAGTAGGACGCCGCCGAACAATCATTGCGGAAGCCCCGCACCAGACCTTTACGGGTCCGGTGCGGGGCTTTTCTGCGTTTGGGGCCCGGGTCGGCTCGACGTCATTCGCACGATCGGCCGGCGGTGCACGCCGCCGCCACCTGCCCGAGTGGGATGTGGGCGCGCGGGTGGCGACGGCCCAGCCCAAGGCGTACGAGGGCCGCCGAGTTGCTGTGTTCGACCTCAACCGTTGAGACCGGCGGGCTGAGGATCGTCCGATGTTCAGCCGATCACCAGCACGCGGCTGCCGTGGACCTGAGCTGACGACTCGTAGGGTTGGGGTATGGGCTATGACCTCGTCATCTTCGACAACGACGGCGTGCTGGTGGACAGCGAGCCGCTCGCCAACAGCGTCCTCGCCGGGTACCTGACCGAGCTGGGGCACCCGACCTCCTACGAGGAGTCGCTCCGCGACTACATGGGGGCGGCCGTTCACCGGGTGCACGAACTCGTCCTGGAGCGCACCGGGGAGAGGCTGCCGGACGACTTCGACGAGACGCTGTCCGCGCGCACCTTCGCCGCGTTCGAGCGGGACCTGAAGCCCGTCCCCGGGGTGGAGGAGGTACTCGGGGCGCTCACCGCGAACGGGATCGGGTACTGCATGGTCTCCGCCGGGAGTCACGAGCGGATCCGGGTCGGGCACCGCGCGGCCGGGCTCGACGGATGGTTCGAAGAGGAGTGGATCTTCAGCGCCCAGGACGTCGGGCACGGGGAGCCCGCGCCCGATCTGTTCCTGCACGCGGCCCGGTCGATGGGTGTCGAACCCGCGCGGTGCGTCGTCGTCGAGGACAGTCCGCTCGGCGTGCAGGCAGCGCTCGCCGCGGGCATGGACGTGTTCGCGTTCACCTCGATGGTGCCCGCCGAGCAGCTCGGCGGGGCGACCGCCTACTTCGGGGACATGAAGCAGCTGCCGGGACTTCTGCAACTGCCCATGTGATCGCTCTACCCACGGGTAGCCCCGGGGCCTACGCTGACCCGCCATGACGGTTGATGCGCGGCTGCGGCGCGGGCGTGTGGCTCTGGGGTTCAGCTTCTTCGCGCAGGGTGTCGCCTTCGCCCTGCTCGTGACACGGATTCCGGCCATCCAGGACCGGTACGGGATATCCGACGGGCTGCTGCCCGCCTTCCTCGCGGCCGTTCCGGTCCTCGCCGGCGCGGCGAGCGTCGCCACCGAGCACCTGGTGAAGCGGGTGGCGCCCAGCGCGGTGCTCAGGTGGGCGCAGCCGCTGGTGCTGCTGTCCCTGCTGGGGGTCGGGGCCGGCAGCCAGATGTGGCACGTGGCCCTGGCCCTGGGGGCGTTCGGGCTCTCGGTCGGTGCGCTGGACGCCTCGATGAACATGCTCGGGGTCAGTCTGCAGCGCGCGTACGGGCGCAGCATCATGCTCGGTTTCCATGCCGCGTACAGCCTCGGCGGGATCCTGGGCGCCTCGGCCGCGTGGGCCGGCGCGCACTGGCATCTGGACCTGTTCGTCTCCTACCTGCCCGCCGTGGCCCTGCTGCTGCCGCTCGTGCTGCTGGCGAGCCGCGAATACGTCGTCACACTCTCCGGCGCCGTCCAGGAGAAGGGGCTGGGCGCGGGCGGCGGCAAGCTGCTCCTGCCGCTCTGCCTGGTGATGGCGTGCGCGTACATCGGGGACTCGACGGTGGCGAACTGGAGTGCCAAGTACCTGCAGGACGTGCTGGGGAGCTCCGAGCAGCTGGCGACCGTCCCGTACAACGTCTACATGGTGACCACCCTCCTCGGGCGGGCCGTCGGGGACCTGGGGGTGCGGCGCTTCGGGGCCGCGCCCGTCGTACGGGGCGGCACGGTGGTCGCGGCCTGCGGTTTCGCGATCGTGGCGGCCGCTCCGGGCGCGTGGGTGGGGATGCTCGGCTTCACGCTGCTGGGGATCGGGCTGTGCGTGATCGTGCCGCAGACCTTCGCCGCCGCCGGGAGGCTCTTCCCGGGTGCGTCGGACACCGCCGTCGCCCGGCTGAACATCTTCAACTACGTGGGCTTCCTGATCGGGTCGCCGCTCGTCGGCGGGATCGGGGACGCCTGGAGCTACCGGGGCGCGATGCTCGTGCCGATGGTTCTCGTCATGATCACTCTGTTCTACGCCGGCTCGTTCGGACCGCGGGCGGCCCGATACGGTGTCGGGCATGAGCGGCCGCGGGTTGTTGATGTGGGACGAGGCGGTAACGAAGTATGACTTCGGGCCCAGCCATCCGATGGATCCGGTGCGTCTGGCGCTGACCATGGGCCTGGTACGGGCCTTCGGGCTGGACCGGGCCATGGAGGTACGGGCGGGCCGCGCTGCCGGGGACTCGACGCTGAAGCTGGTCCACCGGGAGGACTACGTCGCCGCGGTGCGCGAGGTGTCCGCGGACCCCGGGATCGCCGACGGCTCGTACGGGCTGGGCACCATGGACGATCCGGCCTTCCACGGCATGCACGAGGCCTCGGCGCTGATCGCCGGGCAGTCGGTGGCGGGGGCGGAGGCGATCTGGCGCGGTGAGGCCGAGCACGCCGTGAACTTCGCCGGCGGGCTGCACCACGCCATGCCGGGCGCAGCGGCCGGCTTCTGCGTGTACAACGACGCCGCCCTGGCCGTCGCGCGGCTGCTTGAGCTGGGGGCCGAGCGGGTCGCGTACGTGGACGTGGACGTCCATCACGGTGACGGCGTACAGGCGGCGTTCTGGGACGACCCGCGGGTGCTGACCATCTCCGTGCACGAGCATCCGCGGACGCTGTTCCCGCAGACCGGGTGGCCGCAGGAGACGGGCGGGCCGGCGGCCGAGGGGTCGGCGGTGAACGTCGCGCTGCCCGCGGGGACCGGGGACGAGGGGTGGCTGCGGGCCTTCCACGCGACGGTGCCGGAACTGCTGGCGGACTTCCGGCCGCAGGTGCTGGTGACCCAGCACGGGGCGGACACGCACTTCGAGGACCCGCTGGCGCATCTGGCGGTGTCCCTGGACGCCCAGCGGGCCGTCCAGGAGGCCTGTCACCGGCTCGCGCACGAGTACGCGGACGGGCGGTGGCTGGCGCTGGGAGGCGGCGGGTACGCGGTGGTGGACGTCGTACCGCGGTCGTGGACGCACCTGGTGGCGATCGCCGCGCACCGGCCCGTGGACCCGGAGGCCGCCGTGCCCGCCTCGTGGCGGGACGAGGTGTACGCGCGGACGCGGGCGCTGGCGCCGGGCCGGATGACGGACGGGCGGACGGTGTCGTGGCGGGACTGGGACGCGGGGTACGACCCTGCGGACCGCACGGATCAAGCCGTACTGGCGACCCGGCGCGCGGTGTTCCCGCTGCGCGGAATGCTGACCTGATGATGGATCGTTACGCCGACTGTGGGGCTGTTCACCGGAACTGATGATCCGCCAGGTCGGTTGAGGCAGCATCGGAGGGTGTTGAGCACCGGCGCGCTGCGAGCGCATCTGCTGGCCGCCCGGTTGGCCGGGCCGATCGCCACCTCCCGGGAGGAGAGCCTGCGCAGCTACCGGCTGTTCGCGGCGCGCGATCCGCGGGTGCTGCTCGGCCTGGATCCGGAGCGGGGCTGGGGCGAGGGTGACCTGCTGAGGCTCATGGCGGACAAGTGCGGGGTCTCGGCGGACCCGGCGCACGTCAGCGGGCCGGACGTGATCGATCCGGAGCTGACGGTGGCGGCGCTGGAGGCCTTCGCCGGGCGGCTGCGCGTGGCGGCCGGGGCGCGGTCCCCGGTGTTGTTCGGGACGGGGCATCCGCATCGGCTCCTGGGGTTCTACGCCGGGTTGGCCGAGGCGATGTCGGCGGCAGGATGTGTTGTCCTCACCCCGGCGCAGGGGACGTGTGTCGACATGGCGACCCGGTTCGGCGTACGCACGTACAGCATCGATTACGTACGGGGGGTCGCACTGGTGCGGGAACCCGGCGTGCGGCCGACGGGGAGTGTGACCGGCGCACACTCCCATTCACCACTGCCGGTTCGGATCGTGCTGGGAGCCCTCGCGGAGGCCGGCGGGCCGTTGCCGGAGTTGGTGGTGGGGGACCACGGGTGGGTCTGCGGCGCAGGTCAGCTGGGTGTGGAGGCGATCGGGCTGGCGGATACGGATGATCCCGCGCTGTTCGTCGGCGAGGCCGAGGGGCGGGTGTCGGTCGCCGTTCCGCTTGATGACGCGGTGCGTGCGGACCACTACCGACCGCTCACTCGCTATGTACTCAATCGGGCGAGTCTGTCTGGGTGAAAGGAGTGGCCGTAGCTCCTCTTCCCCACTCGTATCACGCGCCCCTACTCTGGGGAGTGAGCGTGCGACGACGAGGAGTAACCGGAGGGGAAGCCGGTGCCCGTCATGCGCGGAAGGTCAAGGTGTGTCATGGCTGCTGGCGAGAGGCCTCTCAGTGAGGTTCAGTTCCTGACCGTGGCGGAGGTCGCCTCGGTGATGCGAGTGTCGAAGATGACCGTGTACCGCTTGGTGCACAACGGTCATCTGCCCGCAATCCGGGTGGGCCGGTCCTTCCGGGTCCCCGAAAATGCGGTTCACGAGTACCTCCGAGAGTCCTATGTGGGGGTGGAGTCGGCCTGAGTCTGACCCCGGCACGCCCTCGGATTACAAGCTCGGAGCTCGGGACGGTAGGCTAGGCCGACGTAGGTCGTGTGGGCCCCGACGCCCCGCACCGAATGAAGAGAAGTGAGCGAGGGTAGTCGTGGGCTCTGTTATCAAGAAGCGGCGCAAGCGGATGGCTAAGAAGAAGCACCGCAAGCTGCTCAAGCGCACCCGCGTCCAGCGCCGTAACAAGAAGTAAACGGCAGCTGTACGTGTTCTCCGCAGCCCCTCCACCAACCTGGTGGGGGGGCTGCGGTGCAGCCGGAGACGGTTGTTCCATCTAGGGAGGCGCTGAGCTCGTGGGGAAGGTCGTACTGGTCACCGGGGCTGCCCGGCAGCTGGGGGGCCGCTTCGTGCGCCGCATCCAGCGTGATCCGGAGGTCGAGCGGGTGATCGCGGTCGACGCGGTGACACCGCCGCACCGGCTGGGATCGGCCGAGTTCGTCCGTACGGACATCAGGCAGTCGGCGATCGCCCGGGTGCTGGCCGAGCACGCTGTGGACACTGTGGTCCACCTGGCGGTCACCGGGGGAAGAACCGGCGGTGCGCACAGCACCGTCAAGGAAACGAACGTCATCGGGACGATGCAGCTCCTCGGGGCCTGCCAGAAGTCGCCGACGGTGCGACGGCTCGTGGTGAAGTCCAGTACCAGCGTGTACGGCGGCACCTCGCGGGATCCGGCCGTCTTCACCGAGACCACGCAGCCGAAGTCGCTGCCGGCGGGCGGCTTCGCCAAGGACGCCGCCGAAGTCGAGGGGTACGTACGGGGTTTCGCGCGCAGGCGGCCGGACGTCGCGGTGTGCGTGCTGCGGTTCGCGAACATCCTGGGACCCTTCGCGGACTCGGCGCTCGCCGAGTACTTCTCGATTCCCGTGATGCCGACCGTGCTGGGCTACGACCCGCGGCTGCAGTTCGTCCACGAGGACGACGTGCTCGACGTGCTGCGGCTGGCGGCGCAGGAGCCGCGGCGGGGGACGCTGAACAGCGGGACCTTCAACATCGCGGGTGACGGCGTACTGCTGCTGTCGCAGTGCTCGCGGCGGCTGGGGCGGCCGACGCTGCCGCTGTTGCTGCCCGCCGTGACCTGGGTGGGGTCGGCGCTGCGGGCGGTGGGTGTCACGGACTTCTCGCCGGAGCAGATAAGGCTCCTCACGCACGGCCGGGTCGTGGAGACCTCGCAGATGCGGGAAGTGCTCGGTTTCGAGCCCATGTACACGACCGCCGAGACGTTCGCGGACTTCGCGCGGAGCCGCGGCAGCGGGCTGCTGCCGCCGGAGCGGGTGGGGCGGGCCGTGGACCGGATGGCTGCCATGCTGAAGGCAGACGGCTTGGAGACGTACGTCGACGTGGCTGAAGGAGCGAAGCGATAGTGGCGGATGCCAAGGTCATTCCCTTCGACGAGGACCGGTCGCGGCGGCGGGCGCCGCGCAGGGTGCGGGCGGTGTCCGCTCCGGAGCCGGTGGCCCCGCCGGTCGCTGCCGAGCCGGCCGCGGAGAGGTCCCCGGGCGGCTGGGACCGGCGGATCGCCGGCGGACTGGCGTTCCTGCGGCGGCGGGTCACCGGGGAGTACGAGGTCGACGAGTTCGGCTACGACAAGGAGCTGACGGACCAGGTCCTGATGTCCCTGATGCGGCCGCTGTACGACAAGTACTTCCGGGTCGAGGTCAAGGGCATCGAGAACATCCCCGCGGAGGGCGGTGCGCTGATCGTGGCGAACCACTCGGGGACGCTGCCGCTGGACGGGCTGATGCTCCAGGTCGCCGTGCACGACCACCACCCGGCGCAGCGGCACCTGCGGCTGCTCGCGGCGGATCTGGTGTTCATGCTGCCGGTGGTGAACGAGCTGGCCCGCAAGGCCGGTCACACCCTGGCGTGCGCGGAGGACGCGCAGCGGCTGCTGGAGGCCGGGGAGCTCGTCGGTGTGATGCCGGAGGGCTTCAAGGGGATAGGGAAGCCGTTCGGGGACCGGTACAAGCTGCAGCGCTTCGGGCGGGGCGGGTTCGTGTCGACGGCCCTGCGTGCGGGGACGCCGATCGTGCCGTGCTCGATCGTGGGGGCGGAGGAGATCTACCCGATGGTCGGCAACGCGAAGACGCTCGCGCGGCTGCTGGGGATCCCGTACTTCCCGATCACGCCGACGTTCCCGTGGCTGGGGCCGCTGGGGGCGGTGCCGTTGCCGACGAAGTGGACGATCCAGTTCGGCGAGCCGATCGCCACCGCGGGCTATGCGGCGGAGGCGGCGGAGGATCCGATGCTGATGTTCAACCTGACGGACGAGGTGCGGGAGCAGATCCAGCACACGCTGTACAAGCTGCTGGTGCAGAGACGGTCCGTCTTCTTCTGACGGACCGATGGGGGCCGGGGTGCCTGTGTGCGGCACCCCGGCCCCCACCGGCCTCGCTACCCGGCGTCCTCCGCGTTGAGGCCCAGGCCCGGGAGGAGACCCGGGAGCAGGGGCGGGAGGGTGATGTCCGGCTGCGGGAGCTCCGGAGTGCCCGGGGAGGGCTGGGCCGACTGACCCTGGGGCGGGTTCAGCAGGTCGCCCGTACCGCCCAGGAGACCGCCCGTGGTCGGGGGCCGGCTGCTGCTGCCCGAGGGCGACGGCGCGGGGCTGCCCGACGGGGCACTGGAGGCGGGCGCGGACTGCTGTTTGCCGCTGGGGGTGCCAGGCTTGGCCGAGGCGCCGGGTGCGCCGGTGCTGCCCCGGATCTGCTCCGGTGGCTTGGGGAGCAGGCCCTGGAGCGGCGCCACGTCTTCGTCTATGGCCTGGAAGACCGACTCCACCTCACCGCCCACGTCCGTGAGCTGCGCGGGGAGCTTCTCCCGGAGCTTGCCCCACGCGTCGCGGTGGGAGCGGGAGAACGAGGACAGCTTCTGGATCGGGCCGAGCTCGCCGTCCCGTTGGTACGCGGCCTGGAGGAGCCGGTGGCCCTCCTCCGCGTCGTGCTTCATTCCCGCCAGCGCTCGGCGGATCTCGCCCAGGACCTCGTGGTCCAGCACATTTCCGCCCCGGCCGCGTTCCATCAGCCTGCGGGCTTCCGACAGGCGGTTCGAGGCCTGGTCGAGATAGAGCTCGCCCCGGTCCGAATCGTCGTCGGTGAGCCCGAGCTTCAGGTCCTCCACGCCGCGTTTCACGGGGTAGAGGTGGTCACCGGGCAGGGCGTCGGAACTGGCAGCGGCCACTCCGCTGAAGGCCCCTGCGGCCACACCGACGGTGAGGCCGCCCGCTGCGATGCCCTTGGACCAGCGGGAGCGGGGCCGCAAGTTCCGGAGCGTGGTCGCCCGGTGGGCGCCGCGGCCGGTCCGCTGTTCGGGCACTTGAGGGTCCGAGGCGGCACCGCCCCCGGCCCTCTCCTCCAGCACCATGGCCTCCATGGCGGCAACGAGCTGGGCTCGCTGCACCACTTTGACCTCTGGGTCCAGCACTGGGCGCGGCATTCGTTCGCCGAGCACGCTCGCCAGGGCCAACAACCGGTTGTGGTCGGCAGGTTCGGCAGGTGCCTCGGACTGCTCGGCCGCCGGTTCCGGTTCCGAAAGGTCGGACGGGGTCCGATCCTCCAGGGCCTGGGCGAAGGCGTTCGCCCGCCGGTGCGGAGTCACGTTCGCGATCACTGGCGGCACCTCCTCTCGTCATGACGATCGACTCCCCAAGGTGTCCGGAAGGTTGCCTTCCTTGAGCACATCCACCCTTTCGAGTGAGCGGCTTCAAGCAGGGCGTGTCCACAGGGAGCCTGCATTCCGCACAACGAGCGTCGCGGCACTTGGGTTACGGACGAAGGATGATCGGACCACAGCGTCATCGAGGGGTCACCGGGTGTATGTGAGGTTGTGTTTGATGTGAACGGGGTCAGCGGGCGTCATCGGGGAGGAGGCGGGCCAGGGTGCGGACCGCCCGGTACTGGAGCGTCTTGATGGCGCCCTCGTTCTTCCCCATGACCCGGGCCGTCTCGGCGACCGAGAGGCCCTGCAGGAAGCGCAGGGTCACGCACTCCTGCTGCTGCGGATTGAGTTTTCGTACGGCCTCCAGCAGGGCCGCGTTGGAGAGGGACTCCAGGACGGAGTCCTCGGGGCTGCGCTCGACCTCGTTGGCGTCGAGCATCTCGCCGGTGGTGACCTCCAGCCGGAAGCGGCTGGACTTGAAGTGGTCCGCCACCAGGTTGCGGGCGATCGTCACGAGCCAGGCGCCGAAGTCGCGGCCCTGCCAGGTGAAGGTCGAGATGCGCCGCAGTGCGCGCAGAAAGGTCTCGCTGGTGAGGTCCTCCGCCGTCGCCTTGCCGCCGACGCGGTAGTAGATGTAGCGGTAGACCGTGTCGCTGTACTGGTCGTAGAGGCGGCCGAAGGCTTCGGCCTCCCCGGCCTGCGCGCGTTCGACCAGGTCCATCATCCGGGCCTGGTCGCTGTCCGCGGTGGGGCGGCGGTGGGTGGTGGCCTGGGTGCTCGTGCCGGCGGCGCCGGACGAGCCCCCGGCCGCGCGTCCTCGTCTGCCCACCGTCGCGCCGCCGTCGGTCAGGGCATAGCAAGGACCGGCCGGGCCGAGGCCGGCAGGGACCGCAGCGGCGAAGGCGGGGGCGGTGTACGCGGTGGGGACGAAGCCACGCAGGTGGTCGAGGACCGTTGCGCGCAGCGTAGCCAGGCCCGAGGCGTCAACCCCGACAGGTGGGTACACGGGACTCCCAGAGGCAGAGCTTCCATCACGTGCAGTGCGGGACCGTTCACCCGTCGTGGCGACAGATGGGCGGTGGCATGCGTTTGAGGAGAATAACGCTTCGTACAGGCAGCGCTACACCCAGTTGCTCAAATCATCGATTCCGACACTTCTGTTGCGTGTCGAGGGCATATTCAGTCGCAGTTGGTGATCGATTCTTGATCGCTTGCATGCGCGGAATGGACGCTTCCACGGGGCGTTCGACCGGGTCGGGCATGCCGGAGTGCCGCGCCGCGAGCGCGGGTAGAGGTGAGCAAATGCCCAGGGGCCACGGCCGCGCGGCGGCCGGGAGGCGGGCGGAGGTGGCGCCGGGCGGCGGCGGGGCCGGGCGGGTACGGGGCCGGTGGGGCCGGTTGCGGCGCCGGTGAGGGGCCTGGCGCGGCTACTTGCGGCGGCGGTGCAGGGCGATGGCGGCGGCCGCGCCGCCCGCGATCGCGCCGACTCCGGCGGCGGCCGGGACGCCGACCTTCACGGCCTTGCGGCCGGTCCGATAGTCGCGCAGCCGCCAGTCGTTGGTCCGGGCATGCTTGCGCAGTTTTGTATCGGGATTGATCGCGTACGGATGCCCGACCAGCGAGAGCATCGGGATGTCGTTGTGCGAATCGCTGTACGCGGCGCAGCGGGCGAGATCCAGGCCCTCGGCGGCGGCCAGGGCGCGGACCGCCTCGGCCTTGGCGGGGCCGTGCAGGGGTTCGCCGACGAGGCGGCCGGTGTAGATGCCGTCCACGGATTCGGCGACGGTGCCCAGCGCCCCGGTCAGGCCGAGCCGGCGGGCGATGATCGTGGCGGTCTCGACGGGGGCGGCGGTGACGAGCCAGACCTTCTGGCCGGCGTCGAGGTGGGCCTGGGCCAGGGCGCGGGTGCCCGGCCAGATCCGCTCGGCCATGTACTCGTCGTAGATCTCCTCGCCGATGGCCATCAGTTCGCAGACCTTGTGGCCCTTGACGATGGACAGGGCGCTGTCGCGGGCGTCCTGCATGTGCTCGGGGTCCTCGACCCCGGCCAGCCGGAACCAGGCCTGCTGCCAGGCGAAGCGGGCGAGCTCGCGGCGGCGGAAGAACTCGCGCTTGTAGAGGCCGCGGCCGAAGTGGAAGATCGCGGCGCCCTGCATGACGGTGTTGTCGAGGTCGAAGAAGGCGGCGGCGAGTTCGTCGCCGGCGACGGGGAACTCCGGCTCGGGTGGTGCCTCTTGGGTCACCTCTTGCGGTTCCGCCTCGGCGGGTCCGGTCGGAGGCGGCGTTTCGGCCAGCGCGGTCTTGCGGGCGGCCTCGGCCGAGGCCTCGCCTGCGAGCACGCTCCGCGCGGTGGCGGAGCGCCTACGGGGGGTGAGCCATCCCAGAGCGGCCATGACGTGAGCATAGCCACTGTGTTCGGGAGTTCCCGAACCGATGGGATGCGGAGGCGTGAACTCTTCGGGGCGCTCCTGTTACGTACGGGCGCGCGAGAATGTAGGGCATGAGTCCTTTGTTGCGCCGCAAGGAAAAGAAGAGTCCCGGGGAGCGGATGGTGACGCTGGTCGGGAAGCCGGGGTGCCACCTGTGTGATGACGCACAAGAGGTGATCGAGAAGGTCTGCGCGGAGACCGGTGCGCAGTGGGAGAAGAAGGACATCTCGCAGGACGAGGAGCTCTACCGGTTGTACTGGGAGCAGATTCCGGTGGTGCTGGTGGACGGCGAACAGCACACCTTCTGGCGGGTGAACCCCGACCGGCTGCGGCGGGCGTTGGGGGGCTGAGTCCCTTCCCGGTTACCATCGTGGGCGATTTATGGGGTCTCGGGGGCGTATCTGTGAGGAGTGTGCACGGTTTTGCCCCCTTCGGGATTTGAACGGGTTCGGCGCGGCGCCGGTTCCCGCTCCAGGCGTCGAAGTTGCGTGACCCCGGTCACTTTGCTCGGACAAACCGGACACAATCTTTGTGCACGCGTTCACAAAGGCATAGCCTGCTGTCGACGGGGCGGTCTTGGGACAAGTGACCGCCTGCAGCCCCGCTCATCCCGCAGGAGCATCGTGGCAACTGGCCGAACTCACCGACCGGCGACCCGCAGCCGAGGTATTCCCGAGGCCACTGTCGCCCGGCTTCCGCTGTACCTGCGCGCACTCACCGCGCTGTCCGAGCGATCGGTCCCCACGGTGTCCTCCGAGGAGCTCGCGGCCGCCGCCGGAGTCAATTCCGCGAAGCTGCGCAAGGACTTCTCGTACCTCGGTTCCTACGGAACGCGCGGCGTCGGGTACGACGTCGAATACCTCGTCTACCAGATCTCCCGTGAGCTCGGCCTGACCCAGGACTGGCCGGTTGTCATCGTCGGCATCGGTAACCTCGGCGCCGCCCTCGCCAACTACGGCGGTTTCGCGTCGCGCGGCTTCCGCGTGGCCGCGCTGATCGACGCCGACCCGGCGATGGCCGGCAAGCCGGTGGCCGGGATCCCCGTGCAGCACACCGACGAGCTGGAAAAGATCATCGAGGAGAACGGCGTCTCGATCGGCGTCATCGCGACGCCGGCCGGCGCCGCGCAGCAGGTCAGCGAGCGGCTGATCGCGGCCGGTGTCACCTCCATCCTGAACTTCGCCCCGACCGTGCTCTCGGTGCCCGAGGGCGTGGACGTACGCAAGGTCGACCTGTCGATCGAGCTGCAGATCCTGGCCTTCCACGAGCAGCGCAAGGCCGGCGAGGAAGCCGCGGCCGCCGCCGACGAGGGCGGTTCCACCGTGGGCGGCGCCGCCCCGGCCGCCGCCGTCGTGCCGCCGGCCGGCCGGGCCGCCGCCGAGGCGCGCAAGGGCAACAACCCCGAGGGCGACGTCCCGGCGGTGATGCCGGCATGAGTCTGCTCGTCGTAGGGCTGAGCCACCGCAGCGCGCCCGTGAGCGTGCTGGAGCGCGCCGCGCTGTCCGCTGACGCGAAGCTGAAGCTGCTGCACGACACCCTCGCCGCCGAGCCGGCGGCGGAGGCGGCGGTGCTCGCCACGTGCAACCGGATCGAGCTCTACGCCGACGTGGACAAGTTCCACGCCGGTGTCGCGGAGCTCTCCACGCTGCTCGCGCAGCACAGCGGAGTCGCGCTGGAGGAGCTCACCCCTTATCTGTACGTGCACTACGAGGACCGGGCGGTGCACCACCTGTTCTCGGTGGCGTGCGGGCTGGACTCGATGGTCGTGGGCGAGGGGCAGATCCTCGGCCAGATCAAGGACGCGCTGGCGCTGGGGCAGGAGACGCACACCGCCGGGCGGCTGATCAACGACCTGTTCCAGCAGGCGCTGCGGGTCGGCAAGCGGGCGCACTCCGAGACCGGGATCGACCGGGCGGGCCAGTCGCTGGTGACCTTCGGGCTGGAGCAGCTCGCCGTGCACGTGCCCGTGGCCGAGTGGGCCGCCGGCAAGCGGGCACTGGTGATCGGTGCCGGGTCGATGTCCTCGCTGGCCGCGGCCACGCTGGCGCGGGTCGGCGTCGCGGAGATCGTGGTCGCGAACCGGACCGCCGAGCGGGCGGAGCGGTTGGCAGAGATTCTGGTTGCCTCGGGCACCGGGGTGGCGGCTTCGGCCGTCGCGATGTCCGGTGTCGCCGACGAACTGACACGAGTCGATGTAGTGGTGTCCTGCACCGGCGCCACCGGGCTCGTGCTGACCGCCGACGACGTGCTCGCCGCCGTGTCCTCGGGCGCCGCCGAGGTGCCCGCGCAGGCCGGGCACGGGTCCGCCAGGGCGGGGCTGAGCGGTGCGGCGGGGCAGGAAGACCGCGGATCCGCCCCGGACCTCGCGCTTCGGACCTCCCCGGCCGTAGCCGGGAAGGGTCTGCAGGTGGGGCTGGACTCGGCCGATGTCGTGGCCCGCCTGGCCGCCGCCGCGCTGACGCACGGGCGGCTGGCCGATGCCGGGGCCGCGCGGACCATCGCGGCGGGCGCGGAGGCCGACTTGTGCCCCGTGGGGCCCGACGGGCGGTCCGCGCTGACCGGGGTCGACGCGAACTCCCTGGAGCTGCACGGGACCTGGGCCGACCAGGGTGAGGCCGCCGCCCAGCGGCAGCCCCGGCGCAGCACCCGTACCCACACCGACGGCGCGACCGTGCGCCTCGCGCTGCTGGACCTGGCCATGCCCCGGGACATCGACGCGGCCGTGCACCGGATCCCGGGCGTACGGCTCGTGGACATCGAGTCGCTCGCGGAGGCGTCCGCGGACGCCCCGATGGCGGCCGACGTCGACGCCGTGCGCGCGATAGTCGCCGAGGAAGTGGCGGCCTTCGGCGCCGCCCAGCGGGCCGCGCACATCACGCCCACCGTCGTCGCCCTGCGAGCCATGGCGGCCGAGGTCGTGGCCATGGAAGTGGCGCGCCTCGACGGACGGGTACCCGATCTCGACGAACGGCAGCGGGCCGAGGTCACCCAGACCGTGCGCCGCGTCGTCGACAAACTCCTGCACGCGCCGACCGTGCGGGTCAAGCAGCTCGCGAGCGAGCCCGGCGGCGCCGGGTACGCGGAGGCGCTGCGTGAACTCTTCGACCTCGACCCGCAGACGGTGGCCTCCGTCAGCCGGGCCGACGCGGCAGACAAGAACGACGACTCAGGACGGGCATCATGAACCCACGTCTCGACCAGCCCCTGCGGCTCGGCACGCGGCGCAGCAAGCTGGCCATGTCCCAGTCAGGCCATGTCGCCGATGCGGTACGGGAGGTCACCGGCCGTCCCGTCGAGCTCGTGGAGATCACGACCTACGGCGACGTGTCGCGCGAGCACCTCGCGCAGATAGGCGGCACGGGCGTGTTCGTCACCGCCCTGCGTGACGCGCTGCTGCGCGGCGAGGTCGACTTCGCCGTGCACTCGCTGAAGGACCTGCCGACCGCGCAGCCCGACGACCTCGTGATCGCGGCCATGCCGCGGCGCGAGGACCCGCGGGACGCGCTCGTCGCCCGCGACGGCCTGACCTTCGAGCAGCTGCCCGACGGGGCCCGGATCGGTACCGGTTCGCCGCGGCGCACGGCCCAGCTCAACCACCTGGCGCTGTCGCTCGGCAAGCGCATCGAGACGGTGCCGATCCGCGGCAACGTCGACACCCGGATCGGCTTCGTACGGGACGGCGAGCTCGACGCCGTCGTCCTCGCGGCCGCCGGACTCAACCGGATCGGGCGCGGTGACGAGGCGACCGACCTGCTGTCGGTCGACAGCGTCCTGCCGGCCCCCGGCCAGGGAGCCCTGGCCGTGGAGTGCCTGGCCTCCGACGCCGGCCTCATCGCCGCACTCGGCGAGCTCGACGACCCGAACACCCGGGCCGCCGTGACCGCCGAGCGTTCCCTGCTCGCCGCCCTGGAGGCCGGCTGCAGCGCACCCGTGGGCGCGTTCGCCGACCTTTTGGCCGACGGGCAGATTGTCAATGAAATGCGCCTGCGCGGCGTCGTCGGAACCCTCGACGGCACCACGCTGGTGCAGCTGTCCACCACCGGTCCCGTGCCCCAGTCGTACGACGAGGCCATGGCGCTCGGCCGCGAACTCGCGGACGAGATGCTGGCCAAGGGCGCGGCCGGTCTGATGGGGGAGCGATCGCTTTGAACCCCTCAAGTCCGACCACCTCCGCTTTTCCGGTCGTCGCCGCCCACGGACACGTCACCTTCCTCGGTGCCGGCCCTGGCGACCCGGGTCTGCTGACGCTGCGCGCCGTGGAGGCGCTCGCCGCCGCGGACGTACTGATCGCCGAGCCCGAGGTGCTCGACGTCGTACGGACGCATGCGCGCGCGGGAGTCGACACGCCGCAGCTGACGGTCGCTGACGAAGTGTCAGCAGCCGCCGGGGTCCCGGTGATCCGAGATGCCGCCAATCTTGTCATGGAGGCCGCACGGTCCGGCAGGCGGGTCGTACGTGCCGTCACCGGTGACCCCGGTCTCGACGGGAACACGGCCGAGGAGATGCTCGTCTGCGCCACCGAGGGGATCCCCTTCGAGGTGGTTCCGGGCATCCCCACCGCCGTGGGCGTGCCCGCGTACGCGGGTGTGCCGCTCCGGGACAAGCGGGGCGACGACAACGGCGTGCGGTTCGTGGACGCGAGGACCGCGTCGGCGCGCTGCTGGACCGAGGTGGGGTCGAGCGACGGCATCCTCGTCGTCTCCGCGACGCTGGAGACGGTCTCGGCCGCCGCCGCCGAGCTGGTGGGCGCCGGCCGCAAGCCCGACACCCCGCTGACCGTGACCGTCGCCGGTACGACCACGCGGCAGCGGACCTGGAACGCGACGCTGGGCACGATCGCGCAGGTGTTCAAGCAGGGCAAGGTGCTCCCGTCGCCCGAGGGCGCCCGGCCGGTCATAGCCGTGGTCGGTGAGCACAGCGCCGCCGCGCGGCGTGAGGAGCTGGCCTGGTTCGAGTCGAAGCCGCTGTTCGGCTGGCGGGTCCTCGTACCGCGCACGAAGGAGCAGGCCGCCTCGCTCTCCGACCAGTTGCGTTCGTACGGCGCGGTGCCCCACGAGGTGCCGACCATCGCCGTGGAGCCGCCGCGGACCCCGCAGCAGATGGAGCGGGCCGTGAAGGGCCTGGTGACGGGCCGCTACGAGTGGATAGCTTTCACCAGCGTGAACGCGGTGAAGGCCGTCCGGGAGAAGTTCGAGGAGTACGGGCTCGACGCGCGCGCCTTCGCCGGGATCAAGGTCGCCGCGGTGGGCGAGCAGACGGCGGCCGCGCTCGTGGAGTTCGGCGTGAAGCCGGACCTGGTGCCGAGCGGGGAGCAGTCCGCGGCCGGTCTGCTGGAGGACTGGCCCCCGTACGACCCGGTCTTCGACCCGATCGACCGCGTCTTCCTGCCGCGCGCCGACATCGCGACCGAGACGCTGGTCGCCGGGCTGATCGAGCTCGGGTGGGAGGTCGACGACGTCACCGCCTACCGGACGGTGCGCGCGTCGCCGCCGCCGGCGGACACGCGTGAGGCGATCAAGGGCGGCGGCTTCGACGCCGTTCTCTTCACGTCGTCGAGCACCGTGCGCAACCTCGTCGGCATCGCCGGGAAGCCGCACAACGTGACCGTCATCGCGTGCATCGGGCCGGCGACGGCCAAGACCGCGGAGGAGCACGGGCTGCGCGTGGACGTGCTGTCGCCGGAGCCGTCGGTGTCGAAGCTGGCGGAGGCGCTGGCCGAGTACGGCGCGGCGCGCCGCGAGGCGGCCAAGGAGGCCGGCGAGACGGTGTTCCGGCCGAGCGAGCGACGGCCGGGGGCGCGGAGGCGTCGTACGACGTGAGCGGGTTAGGCCGGACGCGGCCCGACGGAACGGGTGAGGGGCCCGGGTGCACAGGCACCCGGGCCCCTTCGCGTGAGCGGGCCCGGTGACGGCGGTCGGGCGGATACAGGTCGCAAGTGCGCCGCACGGCGCTTCCCGGCCAGGCGGAGGGCGGCCTTGGCCCGTCCCGGCGGCGACGGCGGACGAAACCGGCGACAGGGCGTACGGTCACCCTCCCGGGAGGGCGCGGAGTCCACGTGGAATGCCGCGGGACCGGTTCGCCGACGGTGGTGCTGGTGTCCGGAACGGGAGGCGCGGCGGACGAGTGGACGCACGTGGCCGCCCCCCCGGCGGCCCGGCGGGCGCCCTGGAGCCGAGCGCGTCGGCGGTACTGCCGACGGTCGCCACGTACACGCGGGTCTGCGCCTACGACCGGCCCGGCACGAGCCGGGCCGACGACACGCCGACCGCCTCGACCCCGGTGCCGCAGCCGACGTCGGCGCGGGACGCGCGCGGACGACCTGCGGGCGGTGCTGGCCGCGGCCGGTGAGCACCAGCCGTACGTGCTGGTCGGAGCCTCGTGGGGAGAGATGGGATCACCAGCGCTTCGCCGCACTTGCGCGACACGCCGGCCCCGGAGCAGTGGGCGGACTGGACGGGCGCGATCGCGTCGAGGCCGAAGGAGCAGGGGCAGGAGCTGCCCGCCTACCCGGCAAGCGTCGCCGAACTGCGCGCCGCGACCCACTGGCGCGGCCCGTAACGGCGGTGGTGCTGACCTCCGACCACCCGTGGGACCTGAAGGTCGGAACGACCGGATCGACCTGGCCACGCCCGGCACGTCACCCGTACCGACAGCGGCCACGGGATCGCCGTCGAGCAGCCCCGGCTGGTCTCGGACGCGATCCGCGAGGTCGTGAACCGGGCCCGGGGCGGTGTCAGCCGGTGACCCAGCGGGTCAGGCCGGTCCAGGCGGCGGGGGTGAGGGTGAGGGCCGGGCCGTCGGTGACCTTGGAGTCGCGGACGTGGACCTGCTCGGCGGGGCAGGTGGCGACCTCGACGCACTGGCCGCCCTGATCGCTGCTGTAGGAGGACTTGCGCCAGGTGAAGGCGGCTTCCAGACACTGGCCGCCCTCGTCGCCGCTGTAACTGGACTTGAACCACTTCAGTGGGGTGCTCATGACTCTCCTAGCAACCGGTCCAACAGGTCCTTCGTCTCTGCGAAGTTGAGGGCCTGTGACCGCAGCATCGCATACTTCTGAGCGAGGATGCTGACCTCATTCGGGTCGCGTACGAGGACGCTGCCGCGTTGGGTTTCTGAGTAGGCGAGGTGCTGGAACTCCGGTGTCTCCAACAGCGTGAAGGGGCCGTTGAGGCCCGCGTGAGCGGTCAGTCCCAGGGGCAGCACCTGGAGCGAGATGGCCGGCCGGTCGGCGCATGCGCGCAGGTGTCGAATTTGCTCTCGATAGACCTCGCGCCCGCCGATCCGGTCCCGCAGGGCCGCCTCCCAGATGACGAAGCTGAGGGTGGGCGGGACGGTACGGCGCAGGATCTCCTGGCGCTTCATTCGGTGGGCGGTCTGGAGCTCTATCTTCTCCTCGCCCACGAAGGGGATGCGGCAGCCGAACACCGCACGGGCGTAGGGCTCGGTCTGGAGTAGACCTGGAACGGTCAGCGTGTCGAACCAGGACAGCGCCAGGGCCTCCGCCTCGCGCTCCATGTACTCCTCCGCCCAGGCCGGGACCATGTCGACCTCCGGGAGGCGGTTGGCTGCCACCGCGAGGACTCCGGGCAGGCCGAGGATCCGGTCCATCTTCTCGGCGACGTTGGGCATGAGCGTCCGTCGGCCCTGCTCGATCGAGGCGATGGTCTCGACGTCCATGTGCAGCTCTTCCGCGAAAGCCCGCTGCGTCAGTCCCTTGGCGATGCGCGCGGCGCCGACCTGTGCCCCGACCAGCTTCATCGAGGTTTCGTTGGGGCGAGGCTTCTTGCGTGGTGGCATACCTGTGAACTCCCCGAGTGCGCACGAGAGATACCGGTGCCGACCCGTACTGTTCAAGGAGTACGGGTTACCGGTCTGGCTCAAGCTAGTCACGCACCGCGACGATCACCCCGTGAACGTGGAAATCCATCCAGCCGTGCTGCGCGAGCGGTACTTCCCCCGCAGCCGCCAATCCGTCCGCTCCACCAGGGAGTTCGCAGCGGAGACACTTCACGCGTGGGGTGTGACATGCCGCCAGGACGACCTGTTGCTCTGCGTGAGTGAACTGGCCACCAACGCCCTGCTGCACGGCGTGCCGCCCGGCCGGTACTACCGGCTGCGGCTGCTGCTCTTCGAGGACCTGGTCCGGGTCGAGGTCGCCGACAGCGGGGGAGGTCGGCCGCGGGTCGCGGACCGGGACCCGGGGGCCGAGGGCGGGCGGGGGCTGCTGCTGGTGGCCGCGCTCGCCGAACGGTGGGGGGTCGGCCCGCGCAGGCCCGGCAAGGTGGTGTGGTGCGAGCTGGCCGTGGGGGCTGCAGGCGCCGCGCCCCCGGGCCCTAGGCTTGTCCCGACTGCTGTCGAAGCTCGAAGAGGCGACTGAAGATGAGCGCGTACGGATCCTTCCCCGGTTCGCGGCCCCGCCGGCTGCGCACCACCCCGGCGATGCGGCGGATGGTCGCGGAGAACCGGCTGCACCCCTCGGACCTGATCCTCCCGGCCTTCGTCCGCGAGGGCATCAGCGAGCCCCTCCCCATCTCCGCGATGCCGGGCGTGGTCCAGCACACCCGGGACACGCTGCGGAAGGCCGCCGTCGAGGCGGTCGAGACGGGCGTCTCGGGGATCATGCTCTTCGGCGTCCCGGCGGACGAGAACAAGGACGCGCTGGGCACGGCGGGCACCGAGCCGGACGGGATCCTGCAGGTCGCGATCCGCGATGTGAAGGCCGAGGTCGGCGACGATCTGGTGATCATGTCGGACCTGTGCCTGGACGAGTACACGGACCACGGGCACTGCGGCGTCCTGGACGCGGACGGCCGGGTCGACAACGACGCGACGCTGGAGCGTTACGCCGAGATGGCGCAGGTCCAGGCCGACGCGGGCGTCCACGTGGTGGGCCCGAGCGGCATGATGGACGGGCAGGTCGGCGTCATCCGCGACGCACTGGACGAGACCGGGCACGAGGACGTCTCGATCCTGGCGTACACGGCGAAGTACACGTCCGCCTTCTACGGTCCCTTCCGCGAGGCCGTCGCCTCCTCCCTCCAGGGCGACCGCAAGACGTACCAGCAGGACCCGGCGAACGCGCGCGAGTCCATGCGCGAGCTGGCGCTGGACCTTGAGGAGGGCGCCGACATGGTGATGGTCAAGCCGGCCGGGCCCTACCTCGACATCCTGTACCGGGTGGCGCAGGCGGTGGACGTCCCGGTGGCCGCGTACCAGATCAGCGGCGAGTTCGCGATGATCGAGGCGGCGGCGGAGAAGGGCTGGATCGAGCGGGACCGGGCGATCCTGGAGACCCTGCTGGGCATCAAGCGGGCCGGGGCCGACACGATCCTCACGTACTGGGCGACCGAGGTGGCGGGCTGGCTGCGCGAGACCCGCTGACGTTCGCGCCTACGGCCAGTCGACGAGGCCGTTGAAGGCGATCCAGTCGAAGACGACGGCCGCCGGGGCGATCACGGCGAGCCACACCCTGGCGGCGGCGTACCGCCGCTGCCAGGGCAGCCCCCAGGCGGCGACCAGTACGGCCAGCACCACCAGCAGGCCGAACCCGAACACGGGGAAGGCGACCTCGTACGAGGCGTCGAACCGGTCATTCGCGGCGTCGCCGCAGGAGTCGCAGGCCATCGGCGACAGCCCGGCGTA
Organism: Streptomyces sp. NPDC006463; assembly: GCF_042870715.1. Taxonomy (NCBI): domain Bacteria; kingdom Bacillati; phylum Actinomycetota; class Actinomycetes; order Kitasatosporales; family Streptomycetaceae; genus Streptomyces; species Streptomyces sp. NPDC006463. The sequence continues at coordinate 20,352 of NZ_JBIAHP010000019.1, forward strand.
GAAGAACCCGAGGGCTGCCAGGGGCAGCGTGAGCACGGTGGATACGAGCGGCGCGACGAAGGCACGCGCGTGCCGTGCGGTGTCCGGAGTCATGGATCCAGTGAACTCCGAGAGGAGAGCCCGAACATGAGTGCGCGTACTCATGTGCGCGCCTCGAAGAAAAGCGAACCTCGTAGGTGTACGTGCGTATTCGGCACGCCCACTGCCACGGCGTACCGCGGCCTGCCTGCACTGGGGGGCCGCCGAGGACGCCGTGCGAGAAAGGCCCTTCGCAAATGTCCATCGACCAGACGTCCTGGGAAGCGGCGGTACGGCACCTGTACGAGGACGCGTTCACGTTCAGCGCCACCGGTCCGCGCAAGCACGAGGACTGGCGGACCGACGTGCTCGCCGTCATGGAACGCGCCGTCCCCGATCCGCGCGACTGGGTCGGGCTCGACGACACCGTGAACGAGCGCACGACGGAAGCGCCCGCCTTTCCCTTCCGCCCGCCCTTCAAGGCCGATCCCCAGCGTCGGCTCACCCCGGCCGACGTCGGGGAACGGTTGCACGAGATCGATCGTGCGAGCGCCGAGAATCTCCTCCTCGCGCTCACCGACGGCGGTTGCACCCTGCGGAACCTCGAAAGGTTCACCGAGAGCTTCGACGAGCTGCAGGACATGGCCCGCACCATCCTTGCCCGCTACGGGGACACGTTCACCTGCTACACCAATGTCACCGTGGGTGCGCGCAAGAACGGCACGCTGGACTTCGAGGCGTCCCACTGGGGCTATACCCCGATGACCTTCTACTGGGAGGACGCCGGCCTGGTCATCGTCTCCGACACCGAGGTCGGGCTGTTCTGGACATTCGACTGCTGAGCCCTCAGAGGGGAATCCATTGCCGACCCGATCCATCGAGGCTGCCCCCTGGGAAGCTGCGCTGCTACGGCTCCTGGAGGACGTCTACACCTTTGCCAGGAGCGGCCCCCGGCTGCACGAGGACTGGGCCGAGGACGTCCTCGCCGTCATGGAGCGGTCGGTCGCCGACCCACGGGGCTGGTCCTCCCGGGAATCGCAGACGTTCGAGGAGGGACGGGAGGCCGGCTACCCCTTCTACCCGTTCCGTGCGACGACCGCCGAGGACCTCCGCGCCGGGGTCCGCCCGATCACGGCGGGCGCCGCCGTCGAGCTGCTCGCCTCGCTCGCGCAGGAGTGGTTCTTCGAGGGCTCTCCGGTGCGGTACCGGGAGGACCGCGACACGGTGCTCGCGGACGCCCGGACCGTGCTGGACCGGTTCGGCCCCGGTGCGGCGTTCTGGACTTCCTCCGACCTCGCCCGTACCTCCGACGCGCCCGACTTCCTCGCTCGGGACCTCGAAGGCGGCCACCCGTTCACCGACTTCATGATGGATCTCGGCCTGATCGCGGTGTCCGCGGACGAGGTCGGCGTCTTCTGGTCGTTCAACGCGAATTGAGACAACGCTCGCTCGGAGCCCGCAGGCCTCTCGGATGGCTGCGCTGTGCTTGCCCGCTCACCTGCCCGGTGCGACGGTGGTCGAGGGGCGATGCCCACGGCTTCGAGCCGACGGCACTTCGGGCCGAACAGCGGCCGATCCGCGCCCCACCTTCCCCGGCACACCTGCCAGTCGGTGGTCCGGCGCGTCCACGAAGCGGGGGAAGCCCACAGAAAGCGGGAAACCCAATGGCGAACGGACCCATGGACAGGCGCGCCTTCGGCGAGCAGCCCCAACGGCCCAATGGCAACGGCAGCGGCCACAGTACGGAGTACACCGGCCGGTACGTGGTCCTGCTCGATCCGAACAATCAGGAGAGCGGACTGAACGCACTGCGGTCCGCCGCCGACATCGCGCCCGTGGAACGGGTCCGGGGAGCCGCTGCCGCGAACGTCTCCGAACTCCTCGAACGCCCCGACGTTTCGGTGCTCTTCGAGAACCTCTCCGTGGCCGTCGTGGAGGTACGGCCCGAGAACCGCTTCGCGCTGGTGACCACGGCCGAGGCGGAGAGCTCGATCCTCGCGGCCGAGCCGGAGCGCATGGTCTACGCCTCGCCGATCACCACCCCGCAGCAGGCGCCGACCGAATTCTTCCCGGCCTACCGCAGCGACGAGGACGTGGTCGCCCACCAGTCCCAGGCCGAAGCCGCCGCGTCGCTTGGGCCGGCACTGGACGAGCAGAGCGTGACCTGGGGCCTCCAGGCGATCAGGGCCAACGTCTCCGGCATGACCGGACGCGGAGTGAAGGTCGCAGTCCTCGACACCGGCGTGGACACGGACCACCCGGACCTGGTCGGGTGCATCGAGGAGACGGCCTCCTTCGTGCCCGGCCAGACGGTCGAGGACGGCCATGGCCACGGCACGCACTGCATCGGCACCGTTGCGGGTCCGGCCAACCCCCGGCAGGGGCCCCGCTACGGGGTGGCGTGCGACGCGCGCATCCTGGCCGGCAAGGTGCTCGCGAACGACGGCCGTGGCCCGGACGGCGGAATCCTGGCGGGTATCGAGTGGGCGATCTCCCACGGCGCAAAGGTGATCTCCTTGTCGCTCGGCGCCCGCGTACAGGCGGGTGCGCTCTTCCCGCAGACTTACGAGATCCTGGCCAAGCGCGCCCTCGAAATGGGTACGGTGATCGTCGCGGCGGCGGGCAACAGCAGCCTGCGGCCCGGATTCGTGGCACCCGTCGAGCGACCCGCCAACTGCCCCGCCATCCTCGCCGTGGGCTCGCTGGACAAGGCACTGAAGACGGCGTTCGACTCCTGCGGAGGCATCAACGGCCAGGGCGGCGAGGTCAACATCGCGGCCCCCGGCGTGGCCGTGCACTCGGCCGCCCCCGGCGGCGGTTACGCGACGAAGTCGGGCACCAGCATGGCCACGCCGCACGTCGCGGGTGTCCTCGCCATGCTCGCCCAGGCGAACCCCAAAGCCTCCGCGGCCGATCTCACGGCCGCTCTGCTGGCCGGTGCGTTCCCGCTGACGCAGCCCGCCCGGGACGTCGGCGCGGGTCTGCTCCAGGCGCCGTGAGCGAATCGTCCGAGCCGGTCGGGGTCATCCTCGCGGTCGACCCCGGCCGGTTCGCGGAAGTGGTCGAGGCCCTGCGGCGGGCAGGGCTGGCGGTCACGGGCGAGCAGCCGATCATCGGGACGCTCTCCGGCACCGTCGCGGAGGACCGGATCCCGGCGCTGGCGGCGGTCGACGGCGTCGCATCCGTCGACCGCGAGTACATCAACCGGATCCCCCCGCCGTAGCCTCCCGGCCCAAGGCCCCCCGCTCCCGCCCCAGGCCCCGCTCGCGCTCCATCCTCGGCGGGCGCACCCTGGAGGGAAGGGTGACCCGCTGGAGGTGATGCACCATGTCCACGCTCGTCGGGTGGCATGTGGAGCTCGAATTCACCGAGGAGGGCCACCGCACCAGTGCGGCGGCCCTGGTCAGGCTCGGGGACGGCTCCGAGATAAGGGCGCACGGCTACGCCATGCGCCACCCCTCCGACCCGGAGCAGCTGAGGGTCGGGGAAGAGATCGCGGGCGCTCGCGCGCTCATGGATCTCGCGTCGCAGATGCTGCAGAAGGCCCACGGTGAGATCGACGAGGTGACGGGCCGGCACTCATATCCGCTCAATCGTTGAGCGGGCGCGCACCATCGGCCTGTTGAGGGGCTCCGCGAGGGGCCCCTCAACGGGTCCTGCTGCGAAACCGGCGGCGCTGCCGGCTGACCCGGCCGGTCAGCCGGTGGTGCCCCGGATGCCCGGGAAGGCCGTCCGGTGCGAGTTCCGCCTCGCTGCGAGGCGGGTCGCCGCCCAGGCGGCGGCGAGGCATGCGGGGGTGTAGACGAGCAGGTTGAGGGCGTAGAAGGGGCTGTCCGGAGGGCTGTCGAGGAGGCCGGCCGCCCAGCCCAGGCCCGCGAGGCCGCGTACGGTCAGGCCGGCCGCGACCGCCCCCGTGACGGCCCGCGTCGCCCGGCCGCCGCGGCCGTGGGTGTGGGCGAGTACGGCGGTGGCTCCCGTCAGCAGAACGGCGGCCAGGGGGAGCACCGCGCCCGGTCCGAACGAGGTCTCGATGCCGAGGACGGCCAGGGACAGGGCCCGTTCGTCGGCGGCGGGCCAGGTCGCGCCGGTGGCCCAGTACAGGTGCACCGCCGCGTCCGCCGCCAGCAGCCCGGCCAGAGCCGTCCCCGCGCGCTTGTTCCTCATGTGAGCCCCCTTCGTGGTGGACGAACCGTCACCGGGAAAGAGGGGGCGCACGGGGAGAACATTCCCTGTGCGCCCGGTCACATCAGCCGACCTGCTCCGGGGCGGTCGCGGTGATCACCGAGAAGGTGCCGCCCTGAGGGTCCGCGAGGACGGCCATCCGGCCCGCCACCATGTCGAAGGCCGGGGCCATGACGCTGCCTCCGGCCCGCTCCACGGCGGCCTGGATCTCGTCGACGCTGTCCACGTGGAAGTACGGCATCCAGTGCGGCGGTACCCCGGCCGGCAACTTGGCCAGGTCCATCATCCCGCCGACCGCGCGGTCGCCGACCTTGAACTCGGTGTAGTCCCCGGCGTCCGGCATCTCGGACCGGGCCGTGGTGACGGGCAGGATGGCGGAGTAGAAGGCAGCAGCGGCGGGGACGTCGCCGGTGTTCAGCTCGTTCCAGATGAGGGCGCCGTGTTCGTTGACGATGCCGGCGCCGTCGAAGGTGCCGGCCTGCCACAGGCCGACGACGGCGCCGGTGGGGTCGGTGATCACGGCCATCCGGCCGAGGTCCATGACGTCCATCGCGCCCATCATCACCGAGCCGCCGGCGTCGGTGACCGACTTGAGGGTGGAGTCGATGGAGTCGGTGGCCAGGTACGTGGTCCATGCGGTCGGCGGCATCGGGTCCGGGACGGTGCCGTCCGGGTTCATCGCCTTCATGATGCCGGCGACCGGCTTGCCCTTGAGGGTGCAGACGGAGTACCCGCCCTGCTCGGGCGGGCCGACCTCGCCCTGCCAGCCGAAGAGGCCGCAGTAGAAGTCGAGAGCCGCCTGCTGGTCGGGGACCATCAGGTCGATCCAGCAGGGGGTGCCGGGCTTGTAGGGGCCGTTCATGTCGGGCACGGGGACTCCCGTCGGAGGGGGGAAGGACGGGCCGTCCCCTACCCGGGCCGTACGAACCGAATCGGGCCGTTCGGGTGAACGGTGGGCGGTGAATGGTGAACGGTGGGCGTGAGCGCGAGGCGGCCGGTCAAAGGACCGGGGGCCCACAGGGAGAACGTTCTCTGTGGGCCCCGTCATGCGGCCGAGGTGTCGGCCCAGGCGGTGGTGCGGCGGCGGCGACCGGTGCCCGCGACCAGGGCGGCGCCCATGGCCAGGGCCACGCCCGCGCCGGCCGTGACCGGCCACCGGCGAGGTCGACCCCCAGGAAGACGCCCTCTTCTTCGCTGCGGATCTCGGCGTCGTGCCAGCCGGCGTTGCCGTTCTTGTCCTTGCTGAGGACCTCGGCCTTGATCTGGGAGCCCTTCATCGGGACCCAGTCGGGGCGGGCCAGGACCAGCCCGACGTTGAAGCCGTCCAGGGCGTCCTTGCCGGAGTTGTCCACGTGAACGGACAGGTTGGTCCAGTCGCCGCCCGCCTTGACGGTCTCCGGCACGCCGTTCACGGTGAGCTTCGGGCCCTCGACGAACGGGTCCTCATCCCCGCCGGTCGCGCCGGCGATCTTGGTGTTGTACCAGGAGGCGGGGTTGTGGAGCCCTCGGAGATCACGAAATGCCAACGGCCCCGGCAGTGGCTGCCGGGGCCGTGCGGTATGTGCCGATGTGTCAGAGCCTCTCGGGCGTCCGGATCCCGAGGAGGGACATGCCCTTGGTGAGCGTGCGGGCCGTCAGGTCGCACAGGAACAGGCGGTTCTCGCCCACGACCAGCTCCGGCTCCGGCTTCACGACCGGGCACTCGGTGTAGAACGTCGTGAACAGCGACGACAGCTGGTAGAGGTACGCCGCCACCTTGTGCGGGGCGTGGTCCGCGGCCGCCTCGGCGATCAGCTCGCCGAACTGGTCCAGGTGCAGGCCCAGCGCGCGCTCGGCCGGGGCCAGCTCCAGCTCCGGGTGCGCGGCCGGCTTGCGCTCCCCGGCGTTGCGCAGGATGGACTTGATCCGGGCGTACGCGTACTGGAGGTACACCGAGGTGTCGCCGTTCAGCGAGACCATCTGGTCCAGGTCGAACTTGTAGTCGCGGGCGGCCGAGGTGGACAGGTCGGCGTACTTCACCGCGCCGATGCCCACGTACTGGCCGTTCTCGACGATCTCCGCCTCGGTCAGGCCCACCTTCTCGGCCTTCTCGCGCACGACGGCCGTGGCCCGCTCGACGGCCTCGTCCAGCAGGTCCACCAGTCGCACCGTCTCGCCCTCACGGGTCTTGAACGGCTTGCCGTCCTTGCCGAGGACCGTGCCGAAGGCCAGCTGGACGGCCTTGACCTCGTCGCTCAGCCAGCCCGCCCGGCGCGCGGTCTCGAAGACCATCTTGAAGTGCAGGGACTGCCGCGCGTCGACCACGTAGAGCAGCTCGGTGGCGTCCAGGTTGCCGACGCGGTCCCGGATCGCCGACAGGTCGGTGGCGGCGTAGCCGAAGCCGCCGTCCGACTTCTGCACGATCAGCGGGGTCGGGTTGCCGTCCGGGCCCTTGACGTCGTCGAAGAACACGCACAGCGCGCCGTTGGAGCGGACGGCGACGCCCGACTCCTCCAGCAGCTTGCACGTCTCGACCAGCATGTCGTTGTAGCCCGACTCGCCGACCACGTCGGGGTCCTGGATGTCCATGTCCAGCTTGTTGAAGACGGAGTAGAAGTAGATCTTCGACTCGTCCACGAACCGCTGCCACAGCGCCAGCGTCTCGGGCTCGCCGGCCTGGAGGTCCACCACCCGGGCCCTGGCCCGCGTCTTGAACTCCTCGTCGGAGTCGAAGAGCGCGCGCGAGGCCTTGTACAGGCGGTTCAGGTTGGACATGGCCTCCTCACCGGAAACCTCGTCCGACTTGTGGTCCAGCTCGTGCGGGTGCTCCAGCAGGTACTGGATGAGCATGCCGAACTGGGTGCCCCAGTCGCCGATGTGGTGGCGACGGACCACCTTCTGGCCCGTGAACTCCAGGATCTCGACCATCGCGGCGCCGATCACGGCGGAACGCAGGTGGCCGACGTGCATCTCCTTGGCGACGTTCGGCTGGGCGTAGTCGATCACCGTCGTGCCCGGGTTCTGCGCGAGCGGGACGCCGAGCCGGTCGTCGAGCGCCCGCGCCGCGAGCGTCTCGATGATCGCCTTGTCGGTGATGGTGATGTTGAGGAAGCCCGGGCCCGAGACCTCGATCTCCTGGATCAGGTCACCGGTCGGGATGCCTTCGACCACGGTCGTCGCCAGCTCGCGCGGGTTGGCCTTGGCCTTCTTCGCGAGCGCCAGGATGCCGTTGGCCTGGAAGTCGGCCCGGTCGCTTCGTCGCAGCAGCGGGTCGGCGCCACCGGCCTCCGGCAGGGCCGAGGCGAGGGCGTCCGCGACGCGCTGATTGACGGAAGAAGCGAGGGAAGGGACCGAGGCCATGAGCTGCCGTTCCTGTGAGGTTGTGCCGGTGGGTGCACTTGGTTGTTCCGACAAGTGCCGAGTATCCCACGCGGGGCCCCTTCGTTTCTCGGGAGATTCCCCCGGCGGAAGCAACCTCGGAGTGGCCCGTTCCGTCTGGGAGAATGGCTGAAGCCAGCATTCGAGATAGAAGGACGTGTCGTGGCTCAGAGCAGCACCGAGACCGACTGGGTCTCCCGTTTCGCGGACGAGGTCATCGCCGAGGCGGAGCGCCGAGCACCCGGCAAACCTGTCGTCGTCGCGTCCGGACTCTCCCCCTCCGGCCCGATCCACCTGGGCAACCTCCGTGAGGTCATGACCCCGCACCTGGTCGCGGACGAGATCCGCCGCCGGGGCTTCGAGGTCCGCCACCTCATCTCGTGGGACGACTACGACCGGTACCGGAAGGTGCCCAAGGGCATCCCCGGCGTCGACGAGGAGACCTACGGCCAGTACATCGGCCGCCCGCTGACCGCCGTCCCCGCCCCGGCCGGGTCGGAGTACGGCAGCTGGGCCGAGCACTTCAAGGCCGCCATGGTCGAGGCGCTGGCCGAGCTGGGCGTCGAGTACGACCCGATCAGCCAGACCGAGCAGTACACGACCGGTGTCTACCGCGAGCAGGTCCTGCACGCGATGAAGCACCGCGGCGACATCGACGCCGTGCTCGACCAGTACCGCACCAAGCAGAAGCCGGGCGGCAAGAAGCCCCAGCAGAAGCAGGTCGACGAGGCCGAGCTGGAGGCCGCCGAGGGCTCGGGCGCGGCCGCCGAGGACGACGGCAGCACCGGTGAGGGCGGGTACTTCCCGTACAAGCCGTACTGCGGCGAGTGCGGCAAGGACTTCACCAAGGTCACCTCGTACGACGACGAGACGACCGAGATGACCTACGTCTGCACCGAGGACGAGTTCACCGAGACGGTCAAGCTCAGCGAGTTCAACCGCGGCAAGCTCGTCTGGAAGGTCGACTGGCCGATGCGCTGGGCCTTCGAGGGCGTGATCTTCGAGCCCTCCGGCGTCGACCACTCCTCGCCCGGCTCGTCCTTCCAGGTCGGCGGCCAGATCGTGCACATCTTCGGCGGCGAGCAGCCGATCGGACCGATGTACGCGTTCGTCGGCATCAGCGGCATGGCGAAGATGTCCTCCAGCAAGGGCGGGGTCCCGACCCCGGCCGACGCGCTGAAGATCATGGAGCCGCAGCTGCTGCGCTGGCTGTACGCGCGCCGCCGCCCGAACCAGTCCTTCAAGATCGCCTTCGACCAGGAGATCCAGCGGCTCTACGACGAGTGGGACAAGCTGGAGGCCAAGGTCACGGACGGCTCCGTGCTGCCCGCCGACGCGGCCGCGCACAGCCGCGCCGTCCGCACCGCGGCCGGCGAGCTGCCGCGCACCCCGCGGCCGATGCCGTACCGGACGCTCGCGTCCGTCGTCGACATCACCGCCGGGCACGACGAGCAGACCCTGCGCATCCTGAGCGACCTGGAGCCGGAGAAGCCGCTCGCCTCGCTCGACGAGGTACGGCCGCGCCTGGACCGCGCGGAGAACTGGATCACCACCCAGGTCCCCGCCGACCAGCGGACCCTCGTACGCGAGGAGCCCGACGCGGAGCTGCTGTCCTCCCTGGACGAGGAGGGACGCGAATCGCTGCGCCTGCTGCTGGAGGGGCTTGACTCCCACTGGTCGCTGGACGGGCTGACCACGCTGGTCTACGGCGTGCCGAAGGTCATGGCCGGGCTGGAGCCCGACGCCAAGCCGACGCCGGAGCTCAAGGTCGCGCAGCGGACCTTCTTCGCACTGCTCTACCGGCTCCTCGTGACCCGGGAGACCGGGCCGCGGCTGCCCACGCTGCTGCTGGCGGTGGGCGCGGACCGGGTGCGCAAGCTGCTCGCCGTCTGAGGCTCCGGGACACCTGCTGACGCGGAAGGGCCCGCACCCCGAGGGGTGCGGGCCCTTCCGCGTACCTGCGTGTCCGCCTGCCCGAGTGCCTGCCTCGGCGCGGGCTGGGGGTGCGCTTCCTACGCGATGTGCTCGTTCTCCAGATCGCGCTGGTAGCGCTGCTTCAGGTCCGGCATCAGCCGCGTGATCGTGGTGAAGCTGCGCGGGTGCACGATCCCGTGCCGGTCCGAGAGGTATATGTCGACCTGCTCGGGGCTGGGGACCTTGCCGTTCTCCTCGATGTACGCCCGGAAGACCTCGTACGCGGCCTCCGCGAACTTCACCTCGTCGATGACCGCCGCCGGGTCCTCGGAAGGGTCCTCCTGGCGGGGAGCCGGGATCGGCAACTGCTCCTGCTGCGGCTCCTGCTGGTCCTCAGGGCCCGTCGGGGGCATGACCGGGATCGGCTCCAGGCCCTCGACGTACTGGGGGTTGTAGCCGCCCTCGTACGCCGCCTGCGGGGCGAGCGGCGCCGCGAACCAGGCGCTGTTGTGCGCGGCGGGCATGGCCGTCGGCTCCACCGCGAAGGCCGGCGGGGCGTGGGTGGCGGTCCCCTGGGCGGGCGCCTGGGGCTGGGCCTGCCCGGCGGCGGGGGCGGCCGGAGCCGGGGCCTCCAGGGCCGCGGCCGCGGCCGGCTGCTGCTCCGGCGCGAGCTGCTGCTCCAGCGGCGGCAGCACGGCCGGCTCGATCCCCGTCACCGCCAGCGCCTCCGGCGCCGTCCGCGACAGCGGCACGCCGATCCGCGCCAGCCGCAGCGGCATCAGCGCCTCCACCGGGGCCTTGCGCCGCCAGGAGCGCCCGTACCGCGCCTGGAGCCGGGCCTGGTATATCAGCCGGTCCTGCTCCATGCCGACCGCCTGCTCGTAGGAGCGCAGCTCCCACAGCTTCATCCGGCGCCACAGCTTGAAGGTGGGGACGGGGGAGAGGAGCCAGCGGGTGATGCGCACGCCCTCCATGTGCCGGTCCGCGGTGATGTCCGCGATCCGGCCCACCGCGTGCCGGGCCGCCTCCACCGTCACCACGAACAGGATCGGGATCACGGCGTGCATGCCGACACCCAGCGGGTCCGGCCAGGCCGCGGCACCGTTGAAGGCGATCGTCGCGATCGTCAGCAGCCACGCCGTCTGGCGCAGCAGCGGGAAGGGGATCCGGATCCACGTCAGCAGCAGGTCCAGCGCGAGCAGCACACAGATGCCCGCGTCGATGCCGATGGGGAAGACGAGCGAGAAGTTACCGAAGCCTTTTTGCAGGGCGAGCGCGCGCACCGCGGAGTACGAGCCCGCGAAACCTATCGCCGCGATGACGACGGCTCCGGCGACCACGACGCCGATGAGTATCCGGTGCGTACGAGTGAGCTCCATCGCGGCCACCCGCGATCCCCTCCCCTTGTCGAGCACATGCCGATGGCATGCCGAGCACTGAGACCTTACCCAGCCTTTACCGAGCTGCGGCAGGCACAGCGTACGGGTGACTCCATGTCAGTGCTCTGCCAGCCCCGTTACTCCCGAAACACCCGAAATATCCGTAACTTCGTTACTGTGCGGGCTGCGGGGACTGCGGCTGCTCCGGCTGCTGCTGCTTGTTGGCGGCGTCGACCGAGGCCACGGCCTCCTTGGCCGCCGTGATCGCGTCCTGGAGCAGCTTCGCCTGGTCCGGAGCGCCGGCGCCCTCGTACGCCGCACCGTTGTAGTCGAGCGTGACGACCACGTTCTGGGTGCGCGCCACGATCGTCGTGTTGAAGAAGTCGACCTCCTTCTTCACGCTGTAGACGACCGACGTCCCCTGGTCGCCGATCCCGCCCGCGGCCTCCGCCTTCACGTTCTGCGCGCCCTCGGACGCCTTCGACAGCTCGACCTGCTTGTTGTACTGCTCCTCTGCGCGCTTGTTCGCGCTGCCGAGAGAGGCGTGCGAGTCGTAGCGGAAGTAGGAGATCGAGAGCCAGCGGTACTGCGAGCCCTTCAGACCGTCCTCGTCCAGACCGTTCCAGGAGCAGCTGGCGCGGCTGGCCAGGTCGTTCGACTTGGTCGCCGAACCGTTCTTGTCCTTCGCTTCCGGGACGAGGGTGTCTATCGTCCCGCCCTGAACCGCCTTGCAGGGATCGGGCAGCGTGGCGAACGCCGCCTTCTCCAGGGCCGCGGAAGGCTTACCACTGGGCTTGGAGGACGAGGCGGAGCTGGGCTTCTTGCCGCTGTCCGAGCCCGACTCCTTGCCCGAGTCGGACGAGCACCCGGCGACGGTGAGGATCACCGGGACGGCTGCGCAGGCGAGAACGCGGGTGAGGCGCGAGGCTGATCGGTGCATGTTTCCTTCAGTGCGTGTGTGGGTCTTCTTCGGACGCGGATCCGGGTGTGGATCCGGACGCGGATTCGGACATGGGACCCGGGCAACGGTAGCCCGATCGGGTGGCGGCGTGCTGTGCGCGCCGTCACCCGGGGCCACGGCGCGGCCCGTTCACTCGCCCAGGCGCTCGTCCAGAGCCAGCGCCAACTGCCGTGCCTTGTCCTGGGTTTCGGCGCTCGACGGGACCGTGCCGGGCAGCGCGGGCTGCACGCTGTACTCCAGCGTGACGATGACGTTCGAGGTGCGGAACACAATGCGGACCGTGCGCGACTGCGCCGCGGTGGCCCCGGCGGGGCTCAGCTTGTCGTCGATGAAGGCCTCGGTCCCGAGACCCTCCAGCACGCGGGAACCGAGCTCGACGGGCGGGGCGGACGGGCTTCCGGCCGGCGAGGGCGATCCGGAGCCGGGCGTGGCGGCGGGCGCGTTGGCAGGTGCGGTGGCCGGCGGGGGAGCGGCGGGCGTACCGGCGTTCGTCGCGGTCGGCGTGGGGTTCGGGGTCGGGCCGGGGAAGGGCAGGTGGGCGTCGGTGAGCTGGCGCACGTAGACCTGGCGCGCCTTGTCGTCGTCGCTGGCGACGGCCCGGTCGTACGAGACCACGCGCTCGAAGCCGACCGACAGCAGCCGTGTCTCCTCGGGCGTCTGCGCGGTCCAGCGGCAGCCGACGCGCCGGTCGCCGTCGTACGAGGCGTCCGCGGTGCCGACGTAGAGCTGGTCGCGCTGTTCGGGGGTGAGCGAGTCCGCGGCCGGGAGCATGGCCTTGAGGCGCTTGCTGTCGGCTCCGGCCTTGCACGGCGCGGGCAGGATGCGGTATTTCCCTGGCTGGGCGGGCGCGGGCGTGCTGCCACCGGCCTTCGAGTCGCTGGTGCTTCCCTTGCCGCTCCCGCTCGTGCACCCGGTCAGGCCGGCCACCCCGGCGACGAGTGCGGTGAGCATCGCGATGCCCGGCAGGGTCCGCCGTACCGCCTTGCGCTGCACGTCCAATGGCTCCCTTCGACCGGCGGGCCCCCCGACGGTCAGGAAAATGCGTTGCCGCGACTTGGGCGCGGATGGACACAATGTCTATCGCACACGCTGGTGCTGGCGCCGGTCCTCTGTCGTATTTGGGATCAAGAGCGAGGCTTTTGCGTTTTCAGACTTTTCTTTGGTTTTCGGGGGATAAAGACGTTATGTCGTACGTAGAGGTGTCCGGGGCTCAGGTCCCGATCCGGATGTGGACCGATCCGGCGTCGGTCGAGGCCGGTGCGATGCAGCAGCTCCGCAACGTCGCCACCCTCCCGTGGATCAAGGGCCTGGCAGTCATGCCGGACGTCCACTACGGCAAGGGCGCCACCGTCGGCTCGGTGATCGCCATGAAGGACGCGGTCTGCCCGGCGGCGGTGGGTGTGGACATCGGCTGCGGCATGTCGGCGGTGAAGACCTCCCTGACGGCGAACGACCTGCCGGGGGACCTGTCGAAGCTGCGGTCCAAGATCGAGCAGGCGATTCCGGTGGGTATGGGCCTGCACAAGGAGGCCGTGGACCCGTCGCGCCTGTACGGCTTCTCGGTGGAGGGGTACGACGACCTCTGGAAGCGCTTCGACTACCTCACTGATGCGGTCAAGTTCCGCCAGGAACGTGCCACGAAGCAGATCGGAACGCTCGGGTCCGGAAATCACTTCATCGAGTTCTGTCTCGATGAGTCGGGTTCGGTCTGGCTGATGCTGCACTCCGGCTCCCGGAACATCGGCAACGAGCTCGCCGCGCACCACATCGGCGTGGCCCGGGGCCTCGCGCACAACCAGAACCTGGTCGACCGGGACCTGGCGGTCTTCCTTGCCGAGACGCCCGAGATGGAGGCGTATCGCAGTGACCTCTTCTGGGCGCAGGAGTACGCGAAGTACAACCGCGCGGCGATGATGGCCCTGTTCAAGGAGGTCGTCCGCAAGGAGTTCCGGAAGGCGAAGGTCTCCTTCGAGAGGGAGATCAGCTGCCACCACAACTACGTGGCGGAGGAGCGGTACGACGGCATGGACCTGCTGGTCACCCGCAAGGGCGCGATCCGCGCCGGCAGCGGTGACTACGGGATCATCCCGGGCTCCATGGGCACGGGCTCGTACATCGTGAAGGGCCTCGGCAACGAGAAGTCCTTCAACTCGGCTTCGCACGGCGCGGGCCGGAAGATGAGCCGTACGGCCGCGAAGAAGAAGTTCTCGGCGCGCGACCTGGCGGAGCAGACCAGGGGCGTGGAGTGCCGTAAGGACTCGGGCGTCGTGGACGAGATCCCGGGTGCGTACAAGTCGATCGAGCAGGTCATCGACCAGCAGACCGACCTCGTGCAGGTCGTGGCCAAGCTCAAGCAGGTCATCTGCGTCAAGGGCTGAGGCCTGCGCGCAGTTGTCGGGGGAGTGGAGGGGCCCGGACCGTGATCGGTCCGGGCCCCTCCGCGTGACCGGTCAGTCGAGCAGCACGTCCACCGACAGCTCTGGACGCGGCGAAGGCCGCCGGGCTGAAGCCGGCCGCCCTCATGCCGCACCTGAAGGAGGCCGGGCTCGTCCCGTAGGGCTCAGAGCTCGCGGTGGACCTTGGTGTTCGAGGCCTGGGCGCGGGGGCGGACCACCAGGAGGTCGATGTTGACGTGGCTGGGACGGGTCACCGCCCAGGTGATGGTGTCGGCCACGTCGTCGGCGGAGAGGGGGTGCGCGACGCCCGCGTACACCTTCGCGGCCTTCTCGGTGTCGCCGCGGAAGCGGGTGGTCGCGAACTCCTCGGTCTTGACCATGCCGGGGGCGATCTCGATGACGCGGACGGGCTGGCCGACGATCTCCAGGCGGAGGGTCTCGGCGAGGACGCGGGCGCCGTTCTTGGCGGCGACGTAGCCGGCGCCGCCCTCGTACGTGGAGTGGCCGGCGGTGGAGGACAGGACGACCACGGTGCCGTCACCGGAGGCGGTGAGGGCCGGGAGCAGGGCCTGGGTGACGTTGAGGGTGCCGATGACGTTGACCTCGTACATCGTGCGCCAGTCGGCGGGGTCCCCGGTGGCGACGGGCTCGGCTCCGATCGCGCCGCCCGCGTTGTTGACCAGTACGTCGACCGACGGGTAGCGCTCCAGGGAGGCGGCGAAGGCGTCGACGGAGGGGCGGTCGGTGACGTCGAGGGCGTGGGCGGTGGCGGAGTGGCCGGCCGCGCTGATCTCGGCGGCGAGGGCCTCGATCCGGTCCTTGCGGCGGGCGGTGAGAACGACGTGGTAGCCGGCCGCGGCGAGCTGGCGGGCGGTGGCGGCGCCGATGCCGCTGCTCGCTCCGGTGACTACGGCGGTCTTGGTGGCCGTGCTCATGTGCGGGGCTCCTGGTTCGTTCGTACGGGCGATTCCCCGCCAGCATAGGCGGGGCCCGTGGGGTCGCCGGGGCTCAGTGGCCGCGCGGCGTGTACATGATCACGGCCATGCCGGCGAGGCAGACGAGGGCGCCGATGACGTCCCAGCGGTCGGGCCGGTAGCCGTCGGCGACCACGCCCCAGACGAGGGATCCGGCGACGAACACCCCGCCGTAGGCGGCGAGGACGCGGGCGAAGTCGCCTTGGGGCTGGAGGGTGGCGACGAAGCCGTAGAGGCCGAGGGCGATGACTCCGGCGCCGATCCAGGCCCAGCCCTTGTGGTCGCGGACGCCCTGCCAGACGAGCCAGGCGCCGCCGATCTCCAGGAGGGCGGCCAGGGCGAAGAGGGCGGCGGAGCGGGCGATCAGCATGGCCGGGAGCCTACGCGCGGGAGCGGGCGGGGAGGGGTGGGGGCGGGGAGGGGTCGGGGCGGAGGGCGAATGGCGGGAGGGGGCGGGGCGGAGGGCGAATGGCGGGACGGCATGCCCTCATTCGTGTGATGGTCCGACCGGTTCGGCCGGGTGGCGGCTAGCGTCCGCGCGTGGAGGTGGTGGCGATGCGCCGTGTTGCCGTACGGAGTGTGGTGCTGGCCGGGCTGCTGGTGCTCGGCGGTGGTCTGCCCGCGGGGGCGGCCTCCGCGGGGCCGGTTCCCGCGGGGCCGTTCCCCGCAGAGGCAGGGCCGCTCCCCGCAGAGGCGGGGCCGGAGGCCGACGTGGCGTACCACGGCCGGGTTTCCCTGGCCCACGCGCAGCTGCGGATCTTGCTGGTCCCGAAGAACGAGGGTCCGTCCGCGCTGCCGAACGCGACGGTGCGGGTGCGGCTGTCGACGGCGCTCGCGGACCGGCAGGAGCTGGCGCCGGGCTGTGCACGGGCCGGGCTGCGGGAGGTGGTGTGCGAGACGGGGCCGCTGCCGCTGCACGGGCGGGGGCGGCACATCGGGCTGGCGCTGGGGCTGTGGGAGGCGGCGCCGGAGGTGGTGGTGCGGGTCGACACGTGGTGGAACGGCGGTGCGACGGACCGGAACCTCGAGAACAACGAGCACGTGGTGCTGGCGCTGGACACGGGTGATTCCTACGCCTTCTGAGCGGGGCCGCCTCCCGCGGCACCGGAGCCGGAGCCGGAGCTGCGGGAGACGGGCAGGAGCCAGGCGGCCACGGCCGCGGTGAGTTCGGCGTCGGTGGCCCGGGGGGCGCTCCAGGCGATGTACCCGTCGGGCCGGACGAGGACGCAGGCGTTACGCCGCTCCGTGCGCCAGTGCAGGTGTGTGAGGGGGGCTCCGGGCGGGGTGGTCCGGTCGGGCGGGGTGATGAGGACGAAGCCGCCGGCGCGCAGGGCCTCGTACAGGCGCTGTCCGTGGGGGCCGGGCGCGAGGGCGAGGTCGGGGGCGCGGCGCCCGGCGGGGCGGCGGGTGCCGCGTGGTGGCGGGTAGGCGATCCCGATGCCGGAGACCAGGCCGAGGGCGCGGTCCTGGGCGGGGCCGATGCGGGGGAGGAGGGCGACGCCGAGGCTGCGGGCGGTGCGGCGGACGGGGCCGGTGGCCATGACGGCGCGGACGAGGGCGCCGCTGATGCGCAGGACGAGGCGGCCGACGGGGTGGCGTTCGCGGTGGTAGCTGTCGAGCAGGGCTTCGGGGTCGGGGGTCTGGCCGTGGAGGACGGCGGCGAGTTTCCAGGAGAGGTTGGCGGCGTCCTGCAGGCCGGTGTTCATGCCGAGGCCGCCGGCGGGGGAGTGGACGTGGGCGGCGTCTCCTGCGAGGAAGACGCGGCCGCAGCGGTAGTGGGGGACCTGGCGTTCGTCGCTGTGGAAGCGGGAGATCCAGCGGGGGTCGTGCATGCCGTGGTCGGTGCCGAGCGCGGTGCGGGCGATGGCGCGCAGCTCGTCGAGGTCGACGGGGTCCGTGTCGCGGGCGGGGCTGTCGCGGCGCCAGCCGATGGCGCGGTACCAGCCGTCGCCGAAGGGGACGAAGAAGGCGAAGGCGTCGGCGCTGCTGTCGACGGCGAGGAGCTCTTCGGGAGGCCGGGTCAGGCGGACGTCGGCGAGGACCATCGAGCGGACGACTGCCTGGCCGGGGAAGGGCAGGCCGAGGGCGGTACGGACGGCGGAGCGGACGCCGTCGGCGCCGACGGCGTGGCGGGCGTGGAGCGACGAGGTGCGGGGGGCGTCGGGCGGGCCGTCGGGGGCGGCGTCGGGGGCGCTGTTGGAGGTGCCGTTGGGGGTGGCATCGGAGGTGGTGTTGGAGGTGGCGTTGGAGGTGCGTACGTCGAGGGTGACGGTGTCGCGGTCCTGCCGCAGTCCGATGAGCTCACAGTCATATCGGATGTCGACGCCTGTGGACAGCGCCCGACGCTCCAGGAGTTTCTCTGTCTCATATTGGGGGGTGATGAGCGCGAACGGGTAGCGGGTGCTCAGCCGTTGAAAGGAGAGAGCCATGCCTCCGAAGGGGCGCAGGCGGTCGATCCGCCGGCCGGTGGAGACCAGTTCGTCGGCGAGCCCGCGGGCGTCGAGCAGTTCGAGGGTGCGGGCGTGCACGGCGAAGGCGCGGGTGAGGTTGGCGGCGGTGCGCGGGCGGCGCTCGATGAGGGTGACTGAGAGTCCGGCGGCGGCCAGGTCACCGGCGAGGAGCAGCCCGGTGGGGCCGGCGCCGACCACGACGACGTCGATGATGTCCTCGGTGTCCGCCGGGTCCTCTTTGCCCTCTGAGTCCTTGGCGAAGGTCATACCTCGGCAGTCTGCCAGCCGGGGACCGCCGGGGCGGCGTGCCGGGCACCGGGTCGGGCGGCCAGAAACGCCGGGCGTCAGATGTGTCAGGAGCAGGGGCAGGCGCCGGGCGCCGGTGCCCCGGCGTCAGGCGGTGCCGGGTGTCAGGCGGTGCCGGAGTCGGCGGTGCCGAATTCGACGAGCGCCTCGTCGACGATCCGCTCCAGGCGGGCGTGGTGGGCCCCGCGCCAGTAGACGCGCTCGCAGTCGGTGCACTGCGCGAAGACGTCGTAGGAGCGGTGCGTGCCGTGTTCCAGGCGGTCGCCGACGCTGTCCTTGTCGGCTTCGTGGAGCGGGCCGTTGCAGGCGGTGCAGCGGGTCCACGGCGCGAGGGCGGGCGTGAACCGGCTGAGGACGTCGCGCAGTTGCTCGTCGGGGTTGTCGCTGTAGACGTAGGCGCCGGCGAAGAGCTCGCGGCGGCGCAGCAGTCCGCGGTCGCGGGAGAGCAGCACGCGCTGTTCGGCGGCGGACCGGGTGGCGAGGGCGGGGTCGCCGATGTCCTCGTTCTCGTAGGCCGCGTCGACGCCGAGCAGGCGCAGGCGGCGGGCGAGGGTGCCGAGGTGGACGTCGAGGAGGAAGCGGAGCGGGGCGCCGGGGACCTGCTGGGGGCGGTCGACTCCGAACACCTCGACGGACTGGCCGTCTTGGGGCACGTAGGAGACGGGCACCTCGTGGCCGTCGACGAGGAGACGGCCGACTTCGGTGAGCGGGACGCCGGCCGATTCGACGACGTGGCCGAGGCTGGAGGCGCCGTCGGTCGCGGTCGGTACGCGTTCGGCGCGCCGGCTGGGCGCGGCGAACAGGCGCAGTTCGGGGGCGAGGGTGAGCTGAATGCCGGGTCCGTTCACCCTGTCAGCATGCCACTGCCAGGGTGGTGGACGCGGCTGGTTTTAGGAGGCCGGGCGACAGGGGTCAGGAGGTCGCGGCGGCGTGGTCGTAGCTGTCGCGGTGGGTGTTGACCTCGTCGAAGTGGTTTTCGGCCCACAGTTTCACGGAGGAGAGGAGGCAGCCGAGGCTGCTGCCGAGGTCGGTGAGCCGGTAGTCGACGCGGACGGGGACGGTGGGGGTGACGGTGCGGGTGACCAGGCCGTCGCGTTCGAGGGAGCGGAGGGTCTGGGTGAGCATCTTCTGGCTGACGCCGGGGATCTTGCGGCCGAGGTCGCTGTAGCGCATGGAGCGGTCCTCGGCCTGGCCGAGGGCGCTGACGATGAGGCCGACCCACTTGTCGCTGATCCGCGCCAGGAGCTGGCTGGTGGGGCACTCCTTGAGGAAGGCGTCGTAGGCGTGGCGGGCGTCTTCGCGGCGGGCTGCGGCGGTGCGGGTGGCCATGGGTGCCCCACTTCCGGGTCGGGTACGCACCTCGAAGTGCGTACTTACGAAAAGAGAGTACCTCTCCCTAAGTTAGTGCTCATCGCGAACGAGCGAACTGGCTGACGAACGAATCGAACGGGAGAAGGCGACATGAGCGAGCAGACGACGATGCTGGCGGCAGTGGTGAACGAGTTCGGCGGGCCGGAGCAGGTCGAGCTGACCGAGGTGGCCGTGCCGCGGCCGGCCGAGGGCCAGGTCCTGATCCGCGTGCGGGCCGCCGGGATCAACCCGGTGGACGGCGCGATCCGCGCCGGCGTCTTCGGCGGCGCCGGGCAGCGGCTCGGGCTCGGCTGGGACGTGGCCGGGGAGATAGTCGAGGCCGGGGCCGACGTGACCGGCTGGAGCCGCGGCGACCGGGTCGTGGGGCTGCACTACGGGCCGGTCAAGCCGCTGGGCACGCACGCGGAGTACGTGGTGCTCGACGCCTCCGCCGTGGCGGCCGCGCCCGCCACCGTGGATGCCGTGGCCGCGGCGGCGCTCCCGCTGAGCGGGCTCACCGCCGCACGGGCCGTGGACCTGCTGGGGCTCGCCCCCGGATCCTCGGTGCTCGTCACCGGCGCGGCGGGCGTGGTCGGCGGCCTCGCGGTCCAGCTGGCCGCGCGGGCCGGCCTCGTGGTGACGGCCCTGGCGGGTGCGCAGGACGAGGAGCTCGTACGGTCCCTGGGCGCGGCCGCCTTCGTACCGCGCGGCGAGGCTCCGGCCGAGCCCGTGGACGGGGTCCTGGACACGGCGGTCCTGGGGGACCCCGCGCTGGCCTTCGTCCGCGACGGCGGGGTCTACGTCGGCCTGATCCCCGGCGCCGCGCCCGCTCCCGAGCGCGGCATCCGGGTGGCGGAGCAGGAGGTCGCCGCGGACGGGGAGCACCTCGCCCGGCTGGTTTCCCTCGTCGACGCGGGCGCGCTCACCCTCCGGGTGGCGGACACCTTCCCGCTGGCGGACGCCCCGAAGGCCCACGCCCACCTGGCGACTCCGGGGACGCGCGGGCGGATCGTCCTGACCGCGTGACCTGTCCGTGGCGGGGGCCGGCCGGGCGGGGGCCGGTGCCGTGGCCGGAAGGGCCGGGTGGACCTTGCCGGTCACAGCACTAGCGGATCCGGTAGGCCCAGTCGTAGCTCGGGTGGGGGACTCCGGGCGGGTATTCGAAGTCGACCTCGCCCAGGCACTCGAAGCCCGCCCGGCGGCAGACCGCGTTGGATGCCGCGTGGTCCGTGCCCGGGAAGGCGTGGACGGTGTCGCGGGTGCCGTGGGTCCGGACGTAGGCGAGGAGTTCAGTCAGCGCGGCCACCGCCAGGCCGCGGCCCTGGAACTCCGGCAGGATGCCCCAGCCGGCCTCGTAGACCGGCAGGCCCTGCCACTCCCGCTCCCAGAAGCCGACCGAGCCGACACCGGCACCGTCGGCGCTCACCCGGAACATCCGCCCGGCCGCCGGCTCACGCGCGCTCAGGGCCTCGTAGCGCCGCTGCCTGTCGGCGAGTTTCTGCACCGGCTCGGGGCCGCCCAGATGCTCGGTCATGGCGGGTTCGTTCTTGCGCTCCAGCAGCCAGAAGTCCCCGTCGCCCCAGGGGGTCAGCAGTACGGATTCCATGCGCCCAGGCTGCCAGACGCCCACGGCCCGTGAAAGGCGCCCGGCGTAGCATCGGAAGGGAGACAGCGCACCACCGAGAGGAGGTGGCGTCCATGCCTGAGGCCCTTGGGATCGGGCACCTCACCCTGACGGTGAGCGATGTGAAACGCAGCGCGGAGTTCTACAACCAGCTGCTGGACACGCAGACGGTTCTCGATGTGGAGGACGAGTACGGCCCGTTCGTGGCCATTGCCTCACCGGTCATCGTCCTCGGCTTCCGCAGGCACGCGTCGACGAACGGCGCGGACGTCTTCGACCCGGCTCGCGTCGGACTGGACCACTGCGCGTTCCACGTCGCGGACCGCGCCGCGCTGGAGGCCTGGGAGTCCCGGCTGGACGAGCGGGGCATCGCGCACTCGGGCATCATCGAGGACCCGTCCGGGCTCCATCTCAACTTCAGGGATCCGGACAACATTGCCATGGAGTTCTACCGTCCCGCCGCGCAGGGCTGACCTGGACCGCCGAGATCAAACAGACGACCGTCGATGCCGAGTGCGGCGTGAAGGCCGGGCTCAATACAAAGGCGCGGGACGCCAAGAGCAAGGCGTCCGCCACCTCGCTGGTGAAACACGAAGCGGAAATCACAGCTTGGCTGGAACTCGTCACCAAGGCCAAGGGCAAGGCCCAGGAACTACTGCGAGAGACGTCGTAAAACTGCCATGAGCCGTGAACACCCCGAAGCACCGGCCTGTCCGAACGCGCCCGCACCGCCCTGCGGGCCTCGACGCTCGGCTTCGTCTTCCAGGCGTTCCACCTCGTCCCGCATCTGACCTGCGTACAGAACGTGGCCCTGCCCCTCGTACACCTCGGCGTGCCCCGCTCCCAGCGGCGGCCGCAGGCCGTGCGGGCGCTGGAGTCCGTGGGTTGGGCACCGGCTCGACGTGTGCGACGAGCCGACCGGCAACCTGGACACCGCGAACTCGGCGCGCGTCATGGACCTGCTGGCCGGACTGGTCGCGCAGGACCGGGCCGTCGTCGTCACGCACGACCCCGACGTCGCCGCCCGGGCCGACCGGGTCTTCAAGGTGGTGGACGGCCGTGTCTCGTAGCCCCCGTACGTCGGCGGCGGATCTGCTCGTCCAGGCATTCCTCGCGCTGTTCGGCCGCCGGCTGCGCACCCTGCTCACCATGGTGGGCATCTCCGTCGGGCTGGCCGCCGCGCTCGCCACGCTCGGCATCACCGCCAGCGCGGCCGGCGCCGTGTCCGACCAGTTCGACGCCCTGAAGGCCACCCAGGTGACGGTCAAGTACCCCTCGGAGGCCGTCGCCGGGGTACGGCCGCGTCCCGAGGGCGGCGACACCGACCGGGTCCGCGGCCTGAACGGCGTCCGAACCGCCGGTCTGATCAGCAAGGCGGGCGAACAGCCGGTGGTCTCCCGGCTGTCCGGCGGCAAGGAGAACGACCTGCCCGAGAGCACGCTGATGGCGGCGCAGCCCGAGGCCCTGCTCGCCATGTCGGCCGAACTCACGCAGGGCCGCTGGTTCGACACCGGCCACGAGGCGCGGCGGGAGCGGGTGGCCGTGATCGACACGGCCGCCGCGACCCGGCTGACCGTGGACGGCGGGGCCGGCAATTCGGTGATCCACGTCAACGGGGTCGCGTTCACCGTGCTCGGCGTCTTCCGTGCCCCCACCGGCGACACGCATCTCACCGGCGCGGTGGTCATCCCGTACTGGGCCGCCCTCCAGGATCCGGCGCAGCTGGGCTTCGCCCCGGCGGAGATGATCATCCGTACGGACATGGGCGCCGCGGACCAGGTGGGCGCGGAGGCTCCCTTCGCGCTGGCCCCCGGCGCTCCGGAAAAGCTCGTCGCCCTGGTCCCGCCGGATCCCCGGACCCTGCGCCAGGGCGTCGAGTCGCAGACCCGGGCCCTGTTCCTGGGCCTCGCCGCCGTATCCCTGGGGGTCGGTGCGCTCGGCGTCAGCAACACCGCCTACGTGTCCGTACTGGAGCGGCGGTCCGAGATCGGCCTGCGCCGGGCGCTGGGTGCCTCCCGGAGGGCGGTCGCCGGGCAGTTCTGCATCGAGAGCGGGCTGGTCGGACTGGCAGGCGGCGCCGTCGGCACGGTGCTCGGCATCCAGATCACCGCCGTGACCTGTCTGGCGAAGAACTGGCTGGTGGTCCTCGACCCCGTACTCACCTCGGCGGGCCCCCTGGTCGGGGTCGTGGTGGGCCTGGCGGCCGGCCTCTACCCGGCGCTGGCGGCCGCCCGGATCCTGCCGGCCGAGACGCTCCGGGCGGGGGTCTAAGGGCTGTCCTCAGCGAAGGTGGTGTCGATGCGATTGCCGGGACCGTCGTGTGGCGATGAAGGCCACGTCGGCCACCACGAGCAGGATGGCGATGATCAGGAGGTAGATCATGCCTTCCACCGCAGCGCCGATCAGTCCCAGGACGACGGCCACGAGAAGGACGAACAGGTTCGCCGCTCGCGCCCGGCTGGTAGGCCATCCCGTCGTACTTGAAGATCGCTTCCTCCTGCTCGGAGGGCAGGATGTCGTCGGTGCCGACCGCCTTGGTGTGCGCGACCTTGATGTAGTGCGGCCCCAGGATCGCCTCGGCGAGGGGTGTGGAGACCAGGCGTCGGCGGGTGGACAAGCCGGTGAGGACGGTGGCCATGGCCGGCTCGTCGGTAGCGGTGTCCACGTAGATCGCTTCCAGCGCGCCGATCCTGCGGCCCTTCACGTCGGCAACGTCGACGTGCGCGCCACTCGCGGACATCGGCTGAACGGATCATGCGTCGCGCCCTGCGGCGGGACCACGCTGGCGCAGCTGACACAACGGCCCCGGCACATTCACACGCCGGGGCCGCCCTTCCAGGCCGTCGCACGTGAGAGTGCAATGACCCACTCACCATGTTATGCCTGTGGCGGATCTCGGGCATCAGGGACTTTTCGCGGCGATGCGGGGCCTCCGTCGCCTGGGAGATCAGGTGGCGCGCCCGTAGCGGAGACTTCCGCTCCAGACTCGTTCCAGCCGGACTCGGGCCCCTGGGCGCCGCCGAGCGTCCAGACCGGCGTGGCGCGCCGTACAGGCGAGCCGGAGGCCATGGGCAGGCTCTCCGGTGCTGGCATATTGCGCAGAAACCTGTATCGGAGTGCGGTTCATTTAGGTGGTTTCCGCACAGTCCGTTATTCGTGAACCTGCGGTCTGGATTAAGGAAGTTCGATTCCTCAGGGCTGCCCTGGGGTGATGTCGCGCTTCTTATTTATTGCAACCGGAAAATGTGGTCAGCCGGGTGAGGTGTAATACGAAATTCAGGTCACTGGCGCCCGGCGTGAATCGCAGTGCATGACGCGGGGTCAAGGAGGTTCCAGCTGCCCCGGCCGTGGCAATCTGCTTGCCAGCGCAAGGTCCTTTCTTGGAAGCGGAGGTATGCGCCCCGTGGGTGTCACTCTCAACCCCACCGTCAGCAGGCGCCGACTGGGGTCGGAGCTGCGTCGGCTTCGGGAGATCAGCGGTATGACGACGCAGCAGGTGGCGGCGCGCCTGCTGATCTCCCAGCCCAAGATCAGTCTGCTGGAGAACGGCCGCCGCCTCATCAAGCCCCGCGATGTGCGAGATCTCTGCGGGCTGTACGGAGTCCGGGATCAGCGGCGCGTTGACCATCTGATGCGGATGGCCCAGGAATCGGGTCAGCAGGGCTGGTGGAACGCCTACGACGACATCCCGTACGGCGCCTACATCGGCCTGGAGGCCGAGGCGGCCGCGATCCGGATCTACGAGCCCCTGGTGGTTCCAGGCCTGCTGCAGACCCCCGCCTATGCGCGGGCGGTCATCGCAGGAACGATCCCTCATGTCACTGCCGAACAGGCCACCGCACGCTTGCAGGTGCGGATGCGGCGCCAGGAACGGCTGCGCGCCCCGGGCAACCCGCTGCGCCTGTGGGTCGTGCTGGACGAATCGGTGCTGCGGCGCGGCGTGGGCAGCCGTGAGGTCATGCGCGAGCAACTGGACCATCTGACCAGCCTCAGCGCCCAGCCGCACATCACCATGCAGGTTCTCCCCCATGAGGTGGGGGCGCACCCGGGGGTCTCGGGACAGTTCTCGTTGCTTGAGTTCGTCAACGCCGCCGATGTGAGCGTGGTGTATCTGGAAAGATTCGCCAGCGACCTCTATCTGGAGAAACGTTCCGATGTGCGGCTCTACGGCGACCTGTATGCACATTTGCAGGCCCAGGCGTTGAGTCCGGAAAGTACCCGGAATTTCATCGAGGAAGCCGTCAAGTCGTACGCCGGCACAGAATCCTGGCCAGACGCCCGCGAGCTGTTTTTGCCGAACCCGTGAGCGCCACCGAGCCCCCGGACGATGTGTCCAGGGGCTCAGCCGCCGAACGGCGGACCGGACGGCCTATGTGGTTGATCGAGCTTCGGCTCCTGCCTGCGACGGGTTAGTCCTGTCGGGTTGCCGAACCTCGGTGGGTCCGCTTCATGGCGAAGAAGGCCGAGCCTCCGATGAAGGCCAGCGCGGCGGCAGAGGCGGCCACGATGCCGCCCTCGCTGCTTGAGTCGGTCGCGGCGAGGTCTGGCGACGCCTCCTTCGACTGTCGGGCGGTGGTGGCGCTCACCGGGACGAAGTTGACGTTCTTCGCTGTGTGGCCGGGACGGAAGGGGCCCAGAACATCGTCGAGGCCGCCGGGCAGGAAGTCGGCCCACGGGGGCTTGCCCTGGTCGTGGCCGGGCTTGCCCTGGTCGCCGTTGTCGTGGCCGTGGCCGGGCTTGCCGTGGTGGTCGTGGCCGGGCTTGCCGTGGTCGTCGTCGCGACCGTGGTCGTCGTCGCGACCGTGATCGCCCTCGTCGCCCTCGTCGCCCTCGTCGCCCTCGTCATCGTGACCGTGGTCGTGGTCGTGCTCGCCTGAGTCGCCGCTTTCGCCCTTGTCGCCGCGAGGCCCCTTGGGCCCGGCGGGTCCGGCGGGTCCGGCAGGTCCGGCAGGTCCGGCAGGTCCGGCGGGTCCGGCAGGTCCGGCAGGTCCTACGGGTCCGGCGGAACCGGTGGGTCCGGCAGGTCCGGCGGGTCCGGCGGGTCCGGCAGGTCCGGCGGAACCGGTGGGACCGGGAGCGCCGTCGGGGCCGGGGGCACCTGTCGGGCCGGGGGCGCCGGGGGCACCTGTCGGGCCGGGGGCGCCGGGGGCACCTGTCGGGCCGGGGGCACCGGGACTGCCGTCGGGGCCAGGGGCGCCGGTCGGGCCGGGGGCACCCGTCGGGCCGGGGGCGCCGGGGGCACCCGTCGGGCCGGGGGCACCGGGACTGCCGTCGGGACCAGGGGCGCCGGTCGGGCCGGGGGCACCCGTCGGGCCGGGGGCACCGGGACTGCCGTCGGGACCAGGGGCGCCGGTCGGGCCGGGGGCACCCGTCGGGCCGGGGGCACCGG
>NZ_JBIAHP010000019.1:46750-143364 GCF_042870715.1 Streptomyces sp. NPDC006463
GGACTGCCGTCGGGGCCGGGGGCGCCGGTCGGGCCGGGGGCACCCGTCGGGCCAGGCGAACCAGTCGGTCCGGGAGGCCCGCTCGGTCCGGGAGGCCCGCTCGGCCCGGGAGGCCCAGGCGGGCCAACGGCGCAGGCCGCCCTCGTAATGGTGTTGTCGTCCATCGTGACCGCGCCATTGCGCGCCAGGGCGCGGCCTTCGATCACGGCGCCGGTGTTCAGCGTGATGGACGTCAGGGCGAGGATGTTGCCCTTGAACTGGGTGGTCGTGCCGAGCGTGGCGGAGCTGCCCACCTGCCAGAACACGTTGCAGGCATTTGCTCCGTTGGTCAAGGCCACGACGCTCGCCGAACCCGTGATCAGCGTCGAGGGGATCTGGAAGATGAAGACGGCATCGGGGTTGTTCTCGCCGTTGAGAGTGACCGTTCCGTTGAGCGCCAGTGATGACGACGCCGTGTAGACGCCGGCCACCAGCGTTTGCCCGGCGAGGTCGGTCCCAGGGTTGGCGCCGGGTCCCCGGCTCGCCGCGTCGTTGTAGGCGATGACGAGGTCGGACTTCGCCTGAGCGGCGGCGGCGTCGGTGATGTGCTGCGTTCCGTTGACCTCGCCGGGCGGAAAGCCGGTCACCGCTGTGCCCGGGTGGATCCCCAGGTCTCCGTTGATGACGGTGTCGCCCGTGTTGGTGATCTCTGAACCGGCCAGGACCGCGTAGTTGGTGGCGGTCCCCAGTCCCACGGGGGCTTCCAGGGCGTGAGCGAGGTTCGGGGCCAGGGTTGCCGCCGCCAGGAGCGCTGCGGGGAGCAGGACGAGGGCTCCCCGTTTGAACAGACTGCGTCTAGGCCTTTTGTCGGGTGGACCCGACCGGATGACATCCAATGCCATAGCAGGACCTTTCTTGTTGCTTCGGGTCTCAGTCCTCCCGAAGGAAGATCCCGAGCGCCCGCGACGATGGCTACTCAGGGCCGCAAGCCCCTACCTGCGCCGGCGCGCAGGCTCCCCTGAGCGGGGACCGAGAGCGATTCCCTGCCCGAGGTAGTGATACGCCGTCACGCGGAAGTAGTCACGCATATTTCGCAGCAATATCCTGTAAATCGGAAAAAATGCTCTATGTGAGTGACGCATCGTCAGGAACCTGCGTGCGCCGCACATCCGTGCGAATGCGTTGTGTCGTCACAGTGGAGAGCCGGCCGACGTCCCCTACCGCCGCATCGCTGGACCGGCAGGGATCGGGCCGCCCGTGGAGGTGTGGCGTACTCGCCGTACCCGCCGGGTGTGGTGATCAACATCGATGAGCCGTGACGTCGACGGCGTGTGCGGCCGCGAGCCTCAAGGCCGGCGTCGGGCGGGACGTGACAGAGCCCGGCCGGTGTGACTGCGCACCGGCTGGGCTCTGGGCGTGGGGGTGAGTGGTTCTCCGGTCGGAGCGTCTCGTCGTGCAGGTCCCATTCGCGTCTCAGCCGTGTGCTCAAGGTTCCCTGGCCGCTTGACGAAAGGCCAGGTCAGGGCCATACAAGGCAATAAGGCTGATGCCCGGCCTCATGCAGCCGGTGGCTGAAGTCCTGCCACTCGTGGAGGAGCTGGTAGACGTTGAACGCGTCGCGCGGGCCGCCGCGGTCCGGGACCGTGGACCAGATGAACGCGGCCGCGCCGACCGATTCCTCGCCGATTCCGCGCAGCGGGTCGACCACCGTCATCGGGAGCTTGACGACCGCGTAGTCGGGGTGGAGGACGACCAGTTCCAGCGGGGGCACCTTGTGGAGCGGTATGCCTTCGATGCCGGTCAGGACCATGGCGGCCATCGTCTCCGGCTTGATCTTGGTGAACAGGCCGCCCATGCCCAGTTCGTCGCCGCCGAGCTCCTCCGGCCGCATCGTGACCGGGACCCGGGCCGCCGTGGCGCCGTCCGGGGCGCCGAAGTACTTGTACGTCACTCCCATGCCGCGGCCCCTGGGCGTGTCGTCCGGCGCTTCCGTGGGCCCCGGGATCGCATCGGGCGCCTCGGTGGAGCGGCGGCGGTGCTTGCCCCGGCGGCGGGATTCGCGGGCTTCGCGGGCGCGCTGGGGGTCGAGGCCGTCCGTACCCTCGCCCGGTCCACCACCGCGTTGCATATCTCCACCCGACTGGTATTGCTTGCCCCGGCCCCGTGGCCACCGCCACGCAGCCTGATCATCATGGCAGTGACCTCCCCCGCGGCGGCGCGGTGAAACGCCCGTCCGCAAGTCTGTCGCGGCCTCTGAGACCATGGCTGGTGTGAGCTACCCGTACCCGTATGAAGCCCCAGTTTCGCAGACGCTCTTCGAGCGCGCCTCCCTCGTGACCCCCGGCGGCGTGAACTCTCCGGTGCGCGCCTTCCGAGCCGTGGGCGGTACGCCCCGGTTCATGGTGTCCGGCACCGGTCCGTACCTCACCGACGCCGACGGCCGGGAGTACGTCGACCTCGTGTGCTCGTGGGGACCGATGATCCTCGGCCACTCCCACCCCGAGGTGATCGAGGCCGTCCAGGCGGCCGTCGCCCGTGGTACCTCCTTCGGCACGCCCGGTGAGGGCGAGGTCGCGCTCGCCGAGGAGATCGTCGCGCGCGTCGCCCCCGTCGAGCAGGTGCGGCTCGTGTCCTCCGGGACGGAGGCCACGATGTCGGCGATCCGCCTGGCGCGCGGCTTCACCGGCCGGGCCAAGGTCGTGAAGTTCGCCGGTTGCTACCACGGCCATGTGGACGCGCTGCTGGCCGCCGCCGGTTCCGGGCTCGCGACCTTCGCGCTGCCGGACACGCCCGGGGTCACGGGCGCCCAGGCCGGCGACACGATCGTCCTGCCCTACAACGACCTCGACGCGGTCCGGGCCGCCTTCGCCGCGCACCCCGGCGAGATCGCCTGCGTGATCACCGAGGCGGCGCCCGGCAACATGGGCGTCGTGACCCCGGCCGAGGGCTTCAACCAGGGGCTCGCGGACCTGTGCCGCGAGAACGGCGCCCTGTACATCTCCGACGAGGTCATGACAGGCTTCCGTACGAGCCGCGCCGGCTGGTACGGCGTCGACGGGGTCAAGCCGGACCTGATGACCTTCGGCAAGGTCATGGGCGGCGGCTTCCCGGCGGCGGCCTTCGGCGGCCGCGCGGACGTCATGGGGTACCTGGCTCCGGCCGGCCCGGTCTACCAGGCGGGCACGCTCTCCGGTAACCCGATCGCCACCGCCGCGGGTCTCGCGCAGCTGCGCCTGCTGGACGCGGCCGCGTACGAGAAGGTCGACGCGGTCTCGAAGGAGATCCAGGGCCTGGTCACCGCGGCGCTCGCCAAGGAGGGCGTGGCGCACCGGATGCAGACCGCGTCCAACATGTTCTCCGTCTTCTTCACCGAGGACGAGGTCCGAAACTACGACGACGCCAAGAAGCAGGAGTCCTTCCGCTTCAACGGCTTCTTCCACTCGATGCTGGCGCAGGGCGTCTACCTGCCGCCGTCCGCCTTCGAGTCCTGGTTCGTGTCCACCGCCCACGACGAGCGGGCGGTCGAGCGGATCGCGGCCGCCCTGCCGGCCGCCGCCCGGGCCGCCGCGGAGGCCACCGCATGAGCAGCAATGAGATCACCGTCGTCCACCTGGTGCGCCACGGGGAGGTGCACAACCCGGACGGGGTCCTCTACGGGCGCCGGGACGGCTACCACCTGTCCGAGCTGGGCCGGCAGATGGCCGACCGGGTCGCCGAGCACCTGGAGAACCGGGACATCGCCTACGTCGTGTCCTCCCCGCTGGAGCGGGCGCAGGAGACGGCCGCCCCGATCGCCAAGATCCACGGCCTGGAACTGGCCACGGACCGGCGGCTGCTGGAGGCGGAGAACGTCTTCGAGGGCAAGACCTTCGGCGTCGGTGACGGCGCGTTGCGCAAGCCCGGCAACTGGAAGCACCTGACGAACCCGTTCAAGCCCTCCTGGGGCGAGCCGTACGTCGAGCAGGTGGTCCGGATGATGAGCGCGCTGGAGGCCGCGCGCGACGCGGCCCGCGGCCACGAGGCGGTGGCGGTCAGCCACCAGCTGCCGATCTGGATCGTGCGCAGCTTCGCGGAGAAGCGTCGGCTGTGGCACGACCCGCGTCGCCGCCAGTGCACGCTCGCCTCGATGACGTCCTTCACGTTCCAGGGCGACCAGCTGGTGTCCGTGGGCTACAGCGAGCCGGCCCGGGATCTGGTGCCGGCGCATCTGCTGGCCGGGGCGAAGCCTGTGAAGGGGAAGTCCAAGGCCTTCGGCGCGTGAGCCGCTCCTCCTGATCCACAATCTGTAACGTCCTGTTACAGATTTGCCTAAATAAATACAAGACGCGCGGGAATCACCGTGTCAGCGCACAAGCTCAGGCTAATTGTCCGTTTATATGACGGAACGTGAGCTTTGAGATCTGACGACGGGACGGTGGCATGCGCGACTTCAGCCGAAGGGGAATGCTCGGACTCGGACTCGGTGCCGCGGCCACCGCCGCGGCCGCGGTCGGCATCGCCGGCTGCGGCCTGGGCGGCGGCAGCAAGGCCGAGCTGGGCAAGCCCGGGCCGGTCAAGAATCCCAAGCCGGGGGAGGGGCCCGTGGTCAGGCCCATCGGTGACGGCTCCACCGCCGACACCGGCCCGCAGCCCAACCAGCCCGCCAAGCCCGTACCCCTCCAGCCGGGCGAGACCCCGCCGCAGTTCGTCGTGTTCAGCTGGGACGGCGCGGGGGAGGTCGGGAACGGCCTCTTCCCCCGCTTCCTCAAGCTCGCCAAGGACCACGGCGCGGCCATGACCTTCTTCCTCTCGGGCCTCTACCTGCTGCCCGAGTCGAAGAAGGGCCTCTACCGGCCGCCGAACAACCCCGTCGGCGCCTCGGACATCGGTTACCTCAAGGACGAGAACGTCCGCTCCACCCTCGGTCACGTCCGCCAGGCGTGGCTCGACGGGCACGAGATAGGCACCCACTTCAACGGCCACTTCTGCGGCGGCTCCGGCTCGGTCGGCAAGTGGACCCCGGACGACTGGCAGAGCGAGATCGACCAGGCCGTGTCCTTCGTCACCAACTGGCGCACGAACACCGGCTTCACCGACCTCGAACCCCTGCCCTTCGACTACCGCAAGGAGCTGGCCGGAGCTCGCACCCCGTGCCTGCTCGGCCAGGAGAGCCTGCTGGCCACCGCCCAGAAGCTGGGCTGGCGCTACGACTCCAGCTCGCCCGGCGGCCTGCAGGTCTGGCCGGTGAAGAGGTCGGGCGTCTGGGACCTGCCGCTGCAGTCCCTGCCCTTTCCCGGGCACTCCTTCGAGGTGCTCTCGATGGACTACAACATCCTCGCCAACCAGTCGAAGAACACCACCAGGGGCGTGCCCGCCAACTATCCGGGCTGGCGCACCCAGGCCACCGCCACCTACCTCGGCGGCTTCCGGCGGGCCTATGAGACCAACCGCGCGCCCCTCTTCATCGGCAACCACTTCGAGGAGTGGAACGGCGGCATCTACATGGACGCCGTCGAGGAGGCACTCAAGGGCATGGCAGACAAAAGGGATGTACGCCTCGTATCCTTCCGGCAGTTCACCGACTGGCTGGACGTCCAGGACCCCAAGGTGCTCGCCAAGCTCCGCGCGCTGGGCCCCGGCCAGTCGCCCGGCGTCGGCTGGGCGGCGTACCTCACCGCCGCCTGACCAGGGCATCGACACCCCGCCGGGGGGTGCGGTAGATCCACAAATTGCTCATGCGAAACTTTTCACATGAGCCTCAGCCGCGCCCGTGCCAGTCGAAACAGCCGCCGCTCGCCCGGCGGCCGTGCCGCCCTGCTGACCGCGGTGACCGTCGCGGGCGTCATGACCCTGACGTCCTGCGGCGGCTCGGACGACGGCGGCAAGGCCACCGGCTCCGGCGGCAACTACGTCACCGGCCCGAGCGGCATCTCCAGGGTGGCCGCGGGCGAGCGGGACGAGGCCCCGCAGCTCGACGGCGAGACCGTCGACGGCAAGACCCTCGACACCACCACCCTCAAGGGCAAGGTCGTCGTCCTCAACGTCTGGGGGTCGTGGTGCCCGCCGTGCCGGGCCGAAGCCCCCAACTTCGCGAAGGTCTCCAAGGAGCTGGCCGACGCCGGCAAGGACGTCGCCTTCGTCGGCATCAACACCCGCGACACCAGCAAGCAGAACGCGGCCTCCTTCGAACAGGACTTCGGGATCACCTACCCGAGCCTGTTCGACCCGGTCGGGAAGCTGATGCTCCGCTTCCCCAAGGGCACCCTCAACGCGAACGCGATCCCCTCCACGATCATCCTCGACAAGGAGGGCCGGATCGCCGCCCGCACCCTGTCCGCGGTGAGCGAGGACCAACTCCGCTCGATGATCGACCCGATCCTCGCGGAGAAGTGACCCCGTGGTCGAGTACGTACTCGCCGCCGAGGCGACCGGCGTGAACACCACGGTCCTGAACGGGGCGCTGCTGCTGGCCCTGCCCATCTCGGTCCTCGCCGGGCTGGTCTCCTTCTTCTCGCCCTGCGTGCTCCCGCTGGTCCCCGGCTACCTCTCCTACGTGACCGGCGTCAGCGGCGCCGACCTCGCCGAGGCCCGGCGCGGGCGGATGCTGGCGGGCGCGCTCCTGTTCATCGCCGGCTTCACCGCCGTCTTCGTCTCCACCGGCGCGCTCTTCGGCTACTTCGGCGAGACCCTCCGGGAGAACACCGAGATCATCTCCCGCGTCCTGGGCGGCCTGGTGATCCTCCTGGGCCTGTTCTTCATGGGAGCGATCCCGGGCCTGACGATGCGGGAGTTCCGCTTCCACAAGAAGCCGACGGCAGGCCTGATCGGCGCCCCGCTGCTCGGCGTGCTCTTCGGCGTCGGCTGGACCCCCTGCATGGGCCCGACCCTCGCGGCCGTCACCACGCTCTCCCTCGACCAGGCCAGCGCCGGCCGGGGCGCGCTGCTGACCGTCGCCTACTGCCTCGGACTCGGCCTGCCCTTCATCCTCACCGCGATCGCCTTCCGCAAGGCGCTCGGCGCGTTCGGCTGGGTGAAGAAGCACTATGCGTGGGTGATGCGCATCGGCGGAGGCATGCTGATCCTGACCGGCCTGCTGCTCGTCACAGGAATGTGGTCCAGCATCGTCAACGACATGCAGAGCTGGACCCAACGCTTCACGGTGGGGATCTGAGGACTACACGGACATGAGTACGACCGATAACGCGTCCACCGAGGCGCCGCGATCCGAAGACCCCGCCGAGCCCGAGCTCGGCGCGGCCGGCGCCCAGCTCTCCACCGCCCCGCTGGAGGACAGCCCCACCGGGCCGGCC
The DNA here is from genome assembly GCF_042870715.1 of Streptomyces sp. NPDC006463. Taxonomy (NCBI): domain Bacteria; kingdom Bacillati; phylum Actinomycetota; class Actinomycetes; order Kitasatosporales; family Streptomycetaceae; genus Streptomyces; species Streptomyces sp. NPDC006463. The sequence continues at coordinate 54,019 of NZ_JBIAHP010000019.1, forward strand.
GTCGGCATCGGGGTGATCGGCTGGGCCCGCTGGTTCTGGCGGCAGCTCACCTCCATGCGGGTGGCGCTGATCCTGCTCTTCATGCTGTCCCTGGGCGCGATCCCGGGCTCCCTCATCCCGCAGACCAACGTCGACGCGATGAAGGTCGCCGTCTGGAAGCGGGACAACCCGTCCTGGGTGGGCGTCGCCGAGAAGCTCCAGCTCTTCGACGTCTACAGCTCGGTGTGGTTCTCCGCGATCTACCTGCTGCTGTTCATCTCGCTGATCGGCTGCATCCTGCCGCGCTCCTGGCAGTTCGTGGGCCAGCTCCGCGGCCGGCCGCCGGCCGCCCCCAAGCGCCTGGACCGGCTGCCCGTGTACACGACGTGGCGCACGGACAAGTCCCCGGACGAGGTGCTCTCGTACGCGGGGACGGTGCTCGGCGGGCAGCGCTTCCGCACCGAGGCGGGCGGCGGGAACTCCGTCGCCGCGGAGAAGGGCTACCTGCGCGAGGCCGGCAATCTGGCCTTCCACGTGGCGCTGATCGTGATGTTGGTGGCCTTCGCCTGGGGCCAGTACTTCAAGTCCGAGGGCGGCAAGCTCGTCCTGCGCGGCAGCGGCTTTTCGAACACGCTCACCCAGTACGACGACTTCAAGTACGGCAGCCTCTTCGACCCCGACGACCTGCCGCCCTTCTCGTTCACCTTGGACAGGTTCGACGCGACGTACGAGAAGACCGGCCCGCAGCGGGGCACCCCGCGCGACTTCAAGGCGTACGTCACCTTCAGTGAGGGCGCGGCCGGCAAGCCGCAGAAGCGCGAGATCCAGGTCAACGAGCCCCTTGAGGTCGAGGGCTCCAAGGTCTACCTGCTCGGGCACGGCTACGCGCCGGTCATCTCGGTGACCGACCCCACCGGCAAGGTGATCTTCAAGGACGCCGTGCCGATGCTCCCCCAGGACGGCAACCTCACCTCCACCGGAGCCGTCAAGGTCACCGACGGCTACAAGGACAAGGACGGCAAGAAGGAGCAGCTCGGCTTCAACGCCGTCTTCGTCCCGACGTTCGCGGGCGAGGGCCAGGGCATGATGTTCTCGCAGTTCCCGGAGCTGGGGAATCCGCGGCTCATGCTCAGCGCCTGGCACGGCAGCCTCGGCGTCGACTCGGGTCTGCCGCAGAACGTGTACCAGCTGGACACCACCAAGATGGAGTCGTTCAAGGACGAGTCCGGCCAGCTGTTCAAGCAGAAGCTGGCGCACGGCGAGTCGATGGTCCTGCCGAACGGCGCGGGCACCGTGAAGTTCGAGGGCATCGAGCGGTGGGCCACCTTCTCCGTCACCCACCAGCCCGGCAGCGGCCTCGCCCTCGCGGGCGCGATCGCCGCCATCGCGGGCCTGGCCGGGTCCCTGTTCATCCAGCGCCGCCGGGTCTGGGTGCGCGCGGAGCGCGGCGAGGACGGCGTCACCGTCGTCGAGATGGCGGGCCTCGGCCGCAGCGAGTCCACCCGGCTCCCGGAAGAGCTGGCGGAGCTCGCCGCCACCCTGCACGAGCAGGCGCCGACCGCGACGCCCGCCGAACCTGTCGAAGAAACCCCCGAAGGAGAGCGCGGATGACGCCGCTCGCTGCCGCAGCCAACGAGAACCTGGCTCAGATCAGCAATTACCTGGTCTATTCGTCGATGGCGGTCTACATGCTCGCCTTCTTCGCGCACATCGCCGAGTGGACCTTCGGCAGCCGCAGCAAGGTGGCCCGTACGGCCGCCGCGCTGACCGCCGCCGCACCCGCCGTGCAGGTCCGGAGCAAGGGGGGCGGTACGGCCGTCCTCGACAAGCCGCAGGTCGTCACCCGCTCCGCCACGGGCACGCGCGACGTGCCCGACGGCCCGGGCGCCGCGGGCGGCACCGAGCAGGGTGACCTGTACGGGCGGATCGCGGTCTCGCTGACCGCGCTCGCCTTCCTCATCGAGGCGGGCGGCGTCGTCGCCCGGGCGATGTCGGTGCAGCGGGCCCCCTGGGGCAACATGTACGAGTTCTCGATCACCTTCTCCACGGTGGCCGTCGGCGCGTACCTGGTGCTCCTCGCGCTGAAGAAGAACGTCCGCTGGCTCGGTCTGATCCTGGTCACCACCGTCCTGCTGGACCTCGGTATCGCTGTGACCTGGCTCTACACCGACAGTGACCAGCTGGTCCCGGCCCTGCACTCGTACTGGCTGTGGATCCACGTCTCCACCGCGATCTTCTGCGGCGCCGTCTTCTACATCGGCGCGGCGGGAGCGGTCCTGTACCTCTTCCGCGACTCCTACGAGGCCAAGCTCGCGGGCGGCGGCAAGCCGGGCAGGTTCGCCTCCTCCGTGCTGGAGCGGCTGCCCTCGGCGACCTCGCTCGACAAGTTCTCGTACCGCATCAACGCGGCCGTCTTCCCGCTGTGGACCTTCACGATCATCGCGGGCGCGATCTGGGCGGGCGACGCCTGGGGCCGCTACTGGGGCTGGGACCCCAAGGAGGTCTGGTCCTTCGTGACGTGGGTGGCGTACGCCGCCTACCTGCACGCCCGCGCCACCGCCGGCTGGAAGGGCCGCAAGGCCGCGTACCTCGCGCTCTTCGCCTTCGCCTGCTGGATCTGGAACTACTACGGCGTGAACATCCTGCTCAGCGGCAAGCACTCGTACGCGGGCGTCTGACCCGCGGGAGTGGGACGCTGGTGTCATGCCTCCTGTGAGTCATGGCACCAGCGAGAGCCCCGGCGAAGGCCGCCTGCGGATCCGCTTCGAGCTGCACCTCCCGTACGCGTACGAGGAGCTGTGGCCCGCCCTGACCACGCGGGAGGGGCTGCGCGGCTGGCTGGCCGAGGCGGAGGTCCTGGAGCGCAGGCTCGGCGGGGAGGTCACGCTGCACCGGCTGGGCAGCCCGACGGTGGAGAGCGGCCGCGTCACGGCCTGGGACGTCGAGCGGGTCGTGGAGTACACGGTGGGCGGGCAGGAGCGGATCCGTTTCCACCTGGAGCCGGTGGGGACGGACTCGACCGTCATCCGGTTCGTGAGCGAGCGCCGCGTGAACGACCGGGCCGGGGCGGACGAGGCCGAGGCCGACCGTCTGGACTGGCTCGCGGTATGGCACGACCACTTCGAACTGCTGGAGTCCGCGCTGGCCGGGCAGCCGGTGGACTGGGTCCTGTGGACGGGCGCCCGCCGGGACGAGCTGTGCGAGGACTACGCGGCCCTGTCCAGGACGTAGGCCGCTCACCCCGCTCAACCGCTAACCCCGCTCCCCGCTCGCCCCGCTCAACCGCTCACCACACCGGCCGCAGGGCCGGCAGTTCCGCGTCCCCGTTGAGGGTGCGCACGACGCGCCAGAGCTCGCCGCGCAGGGCCGGGAGATCGGCGCTGCAGCCGAGTTCGTCCTCCAGCTGGTGCAGGATGCGGCCCGCGACGGCCAGGTGGTCGACGGCCGCCGGGGTCAGCACGACCAGCTTGCGGCGGCCGCCCTCGGGGTGCGGCTCGCGGCGGACGTAGCCGCGCTTCTCCAGGTCGTCCACGAGCTGACCGGCGGCCTGTTTCGTCACTCCGAGCCGCTCGGCGAGCTCGGACGCCGTGGCTCCGGGGCCCTTGAGGACCTGGAAGGCCATCCCGTGCTGGGGCCGCAGGTCGGCGTATCCGGCCTCTGCCACCCGCCGCGTGAACTCGCCCAGCAGCAGCTGGAAGCCCAGGCCGAGCAGGAAGGCCAGCTCGACACCCTCGTCTTCGTCTCCGGTCACGGAAACATGGTGACACAGGCGAGTCAACCTGCTTTACTCATCGCAAGTAAAGCTCCTTGACTCACAGGATTGAGGAACCGCCTTGCACGTGATCACCACGTCTCCCGAACACGTCACCGTCTCCCCGAACGCCACCATGACCGGACTCGCCGCCCCCAGCCGGGGCAGCGCCGAACTCAGCACCTGGCACGTCGACATGGCCGCCGGCGCGACCGGCCCCGAGCACTCCGTCAGCCGCGAGCAGGTCTGGACGCTCACGGCCGGATCGCTGGAGATCACCTGGGACGGGGGCCGCACCGAGAAGGTCACCGCGGGCCAGACCCTGGTCCTGCCCCCGGACGTGCTCCGCCGGATCCACGCCACCGAGTCCTTCGAGGCCTACGTCGCCATGCGAGCGGACGGCGTGGCCTCGGTCCCGGGCACCGAGGGCACCCGCGTCCTGCCCTGGGCGCAGTGAACGGGCGTCCCGCTCCGGGCTAGTCCTTGTCCTTGCCGGTGTCCTTCTTCCTCTCCTGCTCGTCGCGCAGGGACTTCAGGAACTCCGGGTTGTCGTCGGGCGCGACCCACTGGGCCCGGCGCGCCCGGCCGCCGCCGACCGCGGAGCGCTTCTTGCCCGCCGCCAGCCACACCACCGGCCCGACGATGGAGAAGAGCAGGATGATGATCACCCACACCACCTTGGGCAGGTGCTTGACCTCTTCCTCCGGCGTGTTCAGGCAGTCGATGAAGGCGTAGATGGTCAGCGCGAGGATCAGCAGGAACGGCAGATAGCGCAGCACGGTGTGGGACCGACTCCCGGGCAGTGGCGGCGGGCCCGCAGCGGGCCCCGGTGACAGATCCAGGGTAGTTGGTGACGGATACTGGCCCCTATGGCTTACGACGATCTCCGCTCGCTGCTCCGGGCCCTGGAGCGGGAGGGCGACCTCAAGCGCATCAAGGCCGAAGTCGACCCGTACCTGGAGGTCGGGGAGATCGTCGACAGAGTGAACAAGGCGGGGGGTCCGGCGCTCCTCTTCGAGAACGTCAAGGGCTCGGCGATGCCGCTGGCCATGAACGTCTTCGGCACCGACCGCCGCCTCCTGAAGGCGCTCGGCCTGAAGTCCTACGGCGAGATCAGCGAGAAGATCGGCGGCCTGCTCAAGCCGGAGCTGCCCCAGGGCTTCATCGGCGTCCGCGAGGCCTTCGGCAAGCTCGGCTCGATGGTTCACGTGCCGCCGAAGAAGATCAAGGGTGAGGCCCCGGTCCAGGAGGTCGTCCTCACCGGCGACGACGTGGACCTCGACCAGCTGCCGGCGCTCTTCACCTGGCCCAAGGACGGCGGCTCCTTCTTCAACCTCGGCCTCACCCACACCAAGCACCCCGAGACCGGCGTACGCAACCTCGGCCTCTACCGCCTCCAGCGCCACGACAAGCGCACCATCGGCATGCACTGGCAGATCCACAAGGACAGCCGCAACCACTACGCGGTCGCAGCCAAGCGCGGCGAGCGGCTGCCGGTCGCGATCGCCTTCGGCTGCCCGCCCGCGGTGACGTACGCGTCCACAGCACCGCTGCCCGGCGACATCGACGAGTACCTCTTCGCCGGCTTCGTCGCGGGCAAGCGGATCGAGATGGTCGACTGCAAGACCGTGCCGCTCCAGGTCCCGGCCAACGCGGAGGTCGTTATCGAGGGCTGGCTGGAGCCGGGCGAGACGCTCCCGGAGGGCCCCTTCGGCGACCACACCGGCTTCTACACCCCGCAGGAACCGTTCCCCGCACTGAAGATCGACTGCGTGACGATGCGCAGGCGCCCGCTGCTCCAGTCGATCGTGGTCGGCCGGCCGCCGACCGAGGACGGGCCGCTGGGCCGTGCGACGGAGCGCTTCTTCCTCCCGCTGCTCAAGATCATCGTGCCGGACATCGTGGACTACCACCTGCCCGAGTCGGGCGGATTCCACAACTGCGCGATCGTCTCGATCGACAAGAAGTACCCCAAGCACGCGCAGAAGGTCATGCACGCCATCTGGGGCGCGCACATGATGTCGCTGACCAAGCTGATCATCGTGGTGGACGCCGACTGCGACGTCCACGACCTGCACGAGGTGTCGTGGCGGGCGCTCGGCAACACGGACTACTCCCGCGACCTGACGGTCGTGGAGGGCCCGGTGGACCACCTGGACCACGCCTCGTACCAGCAGTTCTGGGGCGGCAAGGCGGGCATCGACGCCACCAAGAAGCTTCCCGAGGAGGGCTACACCCGCGACGGCGGCTGGCCCGACATGGTCGAGTCGGACCCGGCGACCGCGGCCCTGGTGGACCGCCGCTGGAAGGAGTACGGACTGTGAGCCCCATCGCCATGGGCGGCCCGGCCCTGTTCATCGGCACCGACGAGACGTACGTGGCACTGCTGCGCCCGGAGCTCGACCCGGCGGATCCGGGCCTCCGGCTGGCCGCCGAGCAGGCGGGCGTGACGCCCGAGGAGTTCGCGGGCCCCGGCAACGTCTGGGCGCTCATGCTCGATGCGGACGGCGAGGGCGACGGCTTCGAGCTGCCCGGCGCCCGGGACATCGAGGCGGACGACTTCGCGGAGCAGCTCCAGCGAGCCGTGGCGGAGGGCGAGCCGTTCGCCGCCGAGGCCGGGAACTTCCTCCGCCTCGCCGCCCGCCCGGCTGGCGACACCTGGCAGCTCACCGCGCACGTGACCCCGCCGGAGGGCCACGACGGAGCTCCCCGGACCCTGGAGCTCGGCCCGCTTCCCACGGCGGAGCTGCTGGCCGACCTCGAAGAGTTCCGCAGGAGCCTGGCGTGACCTCCTCCGCGGACGGTGACTACCCGCCGCAGCTGCGGCTCGGTGACGACATCAGCTCGGTGCGGCTCACCGCGCCCGAAGGGGCGGACACGTTCTGGCGGCTCACCGCGGACTGGAGCGGCTGCTTCACGGCGGACTTCGAAGCCGCCGGAGTCAGCACCGAGGACGTCGCGGCGTTCGCGGACCGGCTGCTCGAAGGCTTCGCCCCCGACGGGCCCTTCGCGCCGCGCGAGCACTTCAGCGCGGTCGTCAGCGAGGGCCGCAACAACCCGCTGAGCGTCCACGTCCGCCGGCTTGACGACGGGGTCGTGTTCCTGGCACGCGTCACGCCGTGCGGGCACGACGAGACCTCGCACCTCGACCTGGAGATCGGCGCCGTCCCCCTGGACGACCAGGTGGCCCACCTCGAAGCGTTCCGGAGGGAACTCGCATGATGACCACCGCCGACGGAGTCATCGGATCCGGCCCCGCGCCGCAGGCCCCCGGCAAGGTCAAGGCCTTCCTGCGGCTCGTGATGATCGAGCACTCGGTCTTCGCGCTGCCCTTCGCCTACATCGCCGCGCTCACCGCCATGTTCCAGCTCGACCGGGGCGTGCACTGGGGCACGCTGCTGCTCGTCACGACCTGCATGGTGGGTCTGCGGACCTTCGCGATGGCCGCCAACCGGATCATCGACCGCGAGATCGACTCCCGCAACCCGCGTACCGCCGGCCGTGAGCTGGTCACCGGCGCGGTCTCCGTGCGCTCCGCGTGGACCGGGGCCGGGATCGCGCTCGCCGTCTTCCTGGGCTCGGCGGCGCTGCTGAACCCGCTCTGCCTGGCGCTGGCGCCCGTCGCGGTGGTCCCCATGGTGGTGTACCCGTACGGCAAGCGGTTCACGAACTTCCCGCACGCCATCCTGGGTCTGGCCCAGGCGATCGGTCCGGTCGGGGCCTGGCTGGCGGTCACCGGCGAGTGGTCCTGGGACGCGGTGATCCTGGGGCTCGCGGTGGGCGTGTGGATCGGCGGCTTCGACCTGATCTTCGGCTCCCAGGACGTGGCCGCGGACCGCGCGGAGGGCGTCAAGTCCGTCCCGGCCCGCTTCGGCGTCCCGGCCGCTCTCTGGGGGGCCCGCGGCGCGCACGTCGTGACCACGGCCCTGCTGGCCTGGTACGCCCTCGCCACGGACGCGGGCGTGCTGTTCTGGTCGGGCCTGGTGATCGTCGCCTGTGCCTTCTGCTACGAGCACACCATCGTGAAGCCGCACGACCTGTCCCGCCTGAACCGCGCCTTCTTCACGGTCAACGGCTTCATCGGCATCGCCCTCTTCGTGTGCGCCCTGCTCGACCTGGTGTCCCGCGGTCTGACCTTCTAGTCCCAGGCCTAAGCCCGGATCATCCGGCCCCCGCCCGCCGGGTGGGCCGGGCGGCGGAAGAACAGGGCCGTCAGGACGCCCGCCGCGAGGCCGCAGAGGTGGCCCTGCCAGCTGACCGCGGTGTCCGTCGGCAGGACGCCGAGGAAGAAGGAGCCGCCGCAGATCGCGGCGATCACCAAGCCCACCGCGATACCGAGGGCCTTGCGCTCGACGAAGCCGCGGACCACGAGGTAGCCGAAGAGGCCGAAGACCAGGCCCGAGGCGCCGGCGGTGTTGGTGTGCGAGGGGGCTATCAGCCAGATGCCGATCCCGTCCCCGAGGATGATGACGGCGCTGACGGCCAGGAAGTGGCGTATGCCGCTGAGCGCGGCGACGAAGCCGAAGATCAGCAGGGCGACGCTGTTGGCCGCCACGTGCGCGAAGCCGAAGTGCAGGAACGGGGCGGTGAGGATGCCGCTGAGCCCCTCGGCGCTGCGCGCGGTGATCCCGTACGGGTCCAGCGCGTGCCCGGTGGCGAAATCGACGGCCTCGATCACCCACAGGAGGGCCACCCAGCCGAGCATCAGCTTGGCCGCGGCCTTCGCGCGGTCGGTCTGTGCCCAGGTGTCCGCAGCCGTGCTCACCGTCGTCCCCTTCGTCGTGCGTCCCACCCCCTGGAACGTCCGGCCACCATAGCGAGTGCCCGCCCGTGGTGGCCGGATAGTCTCGGAGGTATGACTGAGCGCAAGCGCACCCCGTGGGTGGTCGGGGTTTCCGGGGCGTCCGGGACGCCGTACGCGGCGGCCGTGCTCCGCGGGCTGCTCGCGGCGGGGGAGAGCGTCGACCTGGTGGTCAGCCGGGCCTCGCGCCTCACTCTGCTGGACGAGACCGGGATCGCCTTCCGTGACGCGCACTGGCGCGACGATCTGACGCAGTGGCTGACATACGGCGCCGACGGCAAGCCGGGCACCTTCGCGCCGTTCGAGGGCGATGTCCGGTTCTGGGGCGCCGGGGACCTGGCGGCCGGTCCGAGCTCGGGCTCGTACCCCGTCAAGGGGATGCTCATCGTCCCCGCGTCCACGGCCTGCGTGGCGGGGGTGGCGCTCGGGCTGTCGAAGGACCTGCTCCAGCGGGTCGCGAGCGTGACGCTCAAGGAGCGGCGCCGGCTGGTGGTCGCGGTGCGGGAGACCCCGCTGAACGGGCAGACGCTGAAGCATCTGGTGGCGCTGGACGAGGCGGGCGCGATCGTGCTGCCCGCCTCTCCGGCGTTCTACGCGGGCGCGACGCACATCCAGGACCTGGTGGACTTCGTCGCGGGGCGGGTGCTGGACGCGGCAGGGGTGCCGCACCGGCTGTACCGCCGTTGGGAGGGGGACCTCGGTGGATCCCGCCCTCGGGGTTAGGCCTTCTTGGTCCGGCCCGGCTTGCGGGTCTTGTCGACGCGGTGGGCGGCGGCGGGCTGGTGGGCACGGGATCGGTTGGCCAGCTCCTGGAGCTGTCGCATGTGTGCGTAGGCCATCTCGATCGTGTACACGGTGAACCACTCCTGAAGATCGTTATTGATCTGCTGAAAGATTTCACAGGGTGTTGACCCTGTGTGCCTTAGATTCTATACCTAAACTTGCAGGATCGCCGAATAATGGAAGGCTCCACGTAATGGACACGGTGGACAGGCAGCTCATCCAGGCACTTCGCGAGAACGGTCGTGCCTCGTACGCGGAGCTGGGCCGTCTCGTGGGCCTCTCCGGCCCCAGCGTCACCGACCGCATCAACCGGCTGGAGACGGCCGGCGTCATCACCGGCTACCGCGCGACGGTGGCCGCGGCCGAGCTCGGCCTCGGCGTCACGGCACTGATCGGCATCTCCCTCTCCGACGCCGCCGACCACGAGGACGTGGCCCGCCGGCTGCGCGACCTCGCGGAGATCGAGGACTGCTGGTTCATCGCGGGTGACGACTCCTTCATGCTGAAGGTGCGTGCCAGCGACGTGGACGGCCTGGAGAAGATCATCCGCAAGCTGTCCGGCACCAAGGGCGTCTCGCGTACCCGTACCACCATCGTGCTCTCCACCAAGTGGGAGAACCGGGTCGGGGAACTGCCCGAGGAAGGCTGAGAGTACGGTTGGTCGGGTTGCAGGTCAGGTATCTAGAGGAGGCGACCGGCTGATGGACGCTGGGCTCAAGCGCGAGCTGGAGGAGAAGGTCCGCTCCGGCGAGCGGCTGACCCGTGAGGACGGCATCGCCCTCTACGAGTCGGACGACCTGGCCTGGCTCGGCGGCCTCGCCCACGAGGTGCGCACGCGCAAGAACGGCGACGTCGTGCACTTCAACGTCAACCGCCACCTCAACATGACGAACGTGTGCACCGCCTCGTGCGCGTACTGCTCGTTCCAGCGCAAGCCGGGCGAGAAGGACGCGTACACGATGCGCATCGAGGAAGCCGTGCGCCTGGCCAAGGCCATGGAGAACGAAAACCTCACCGAGCTGCACATCGTCAACGGCCTGCACCCGAACCTGCCCTGGCGCTACTACCCGCGCTCGCTCTCCGAGCTGAAGAAGGCGCTGCCGAACGTCTCGCTGAAGGCGTTCACGGCGACCGAGATCCACCACTTCGAGACGATCTCCGGCATGTCGGCCTCCGACATCCTGGACGAGCTGATCGAGGCCGGCCTGGAGTCGCTCACCGGCGGCGGCGCGGAGATCTTCGACTGGGAGGTCCGGCAGCACATCGTCGACCACCGCACCCACTGGGAAGACTGGTCGCGCATCCACCGGCTGGCGCACTCGAAGGGCCTCAAGACCCCCTCGACGATGCTGTACGGGCACATCGAGGAGCCGCGCCACCGCGTGGACCACGTGCTGCGGCTGCGCGAGCTCCAGGACGAGACCGGCGGCTTCCAGGTCTTCATCCCGCTGCGCTACCAGCACGACTTCGTGGACATGCAGGACGGCAAGGTGCGCAACAAGCTCCAGGCGCGGACGACGATGGCCACCGGCGCCGAGGCGCTGAAGACCTTCGCCGTCTCGCGACTGCTGTTCGACAACGTGCCGCACGTCAAGGTCTTCTGGGTGATGCACGGCGTGCAGACCGCCCAGCTCGCGCTGCAGCACGGCGCGGACGACATGGACGGCTCGGTCGTCGAGTACAAGATCACGCACGACGCGGACAACTACGGCACCCCGAACAAGCTGGGCCGCGAGGACCTGCTGGAGCTGATCCGGGAAGCGGGCTTCCGCCCGGTCGAGCGCAACACGCGCTACGAGATCATCCGCGAGTACCCCGGCCCGGACGCTGGGCTGCGCGAGACGCCGCAGGCGATGCGCGTCTGACCTCGCGGCACGGAACGACACGACGGAGCCCCGATCCGCACGGATCGGGGCTTCTTTGTGCCGGCCGGCTCGTCGTCGGGCGCTCCGGGGGTGAGGGTGAGGTCGCCGCCGTCGTCTTCCTCACGCACAACACGCACCGCCTCCAGCTCCACCGGCTGTCGGACGTGCGCTGATGGCCGCGGTGGACGAAGCGGCCCGCTCGATCGAGGGCATCGAGGCGATCCGCCTCGGCGTCCGGGGCGGACACGGCCTGGAGCACTTCTACGCGGCCTGCGGCTACAAGGAGGTCGGCCGCGTCCCCGGCGCCGTCCGGGTCGCCCCGGGCGACGACCGCGACGACATCACGATGCTGCTGCCGCTGCACTGACCCCAGCGGGCCGGAGCCGGGGTCCGGCGTGCTTCACTGGACGGGAACGTGCCGCCGTACGACCACGACGAGAGAGAAGGGGTCACCGTGTCCCTCAAGCCGAGCGCAACGATCCGCTACACCGCGATGCGTCTGGGCATCTTCGTCGGATGCCTCGTCGTCGTGTCCGGCCTGGTCCGCCTCGGCTGGGTGCCCGCCGGGCTCGGGGACGCGAACGTCGCCTGGATCGTGCTGCTCGCCCTCGTCCTGTCCGCCCCGCTCTCCTTCGTCCTCCTGCGCAAGCAGCGCGACGAGATGTCCGTGCAGATCTCCGGACGCGTCGCGGGTGCGAAGCAGAAGCTCGCCGAGAACCGCAGCCAGGAGGACGTGGCCGACGACGCGGCGCGCGTGAACTCGTAACGCCGCAGTCGCTGTAGTCGCCCCAGTCGGCACAGTTGGGTTCATCACACACCGAACCGCCCCAGCATCGGGAATGCCACCCGTAACGCTGGGGCGTTCGGCGTTTTCCGGGGGCGGCGCGGGTCCGGACGGGAGGACCTCGCGCCCGCGCACCCCTGTCTCAAAGAACGTCTTTGAGATTCTCAAAGGAGAAGTGTTAGCGTGTTCAACATGTCGACCACAGCTGCGCACTCGATGACCGCGAGCATCCTGCTCGTGTCGCGCCTGCACGTCGACCTCTGCCGCCGCGTGTCCGCGGCCTGTTGCTGTTGAGCTGAATCGATACAGCAGCGGTCCTTTCGGTCCCGGCCGGCCTTCCCCGGCTGCTGCCGCACCGTGTCACCACCGCGTCACCACCGCAGAACTTCCCCTGTCTTCGTGCGCCATCTCCGGAGAGTGTCCGTGTCCGCGACCCCTCAAGGCCCTGCCAAGGCCTCGTTCAAATTCCCCTTCTGGGCCCAGATCATCGCCGGTCTGGCCCTGGGCGTCCTCTTCGGATGGATCGCCCGCAGCCAGGACGTCAGCTGGCTCGGCACCACGCTGGAGAAGGTCGGCGACATCTTCATCCAGTTGCTGAAGCTGGCCATCGCCCCCCTCGTCTTCTTCGCCATCCTGGTGTCGATCACCAACCTGCGGAAGGTGAACAACGCCGCGCGGCTCGCCTCCCGCACGCTGCTCTGGTTCATGATCACCTCGCTGATCGCGGTCGGCATCGGCATCGCGATCGGCCTGCTCACCGACCCGGGCGCGGGCACCGGCCTCACCGCCGCCGACGGCAAGGAGCCGAAGAAGGCGGGCTCCTGGATCGACTTCCTGACCGGGATCGTGCCGACGGACATCGTCACGCCGTTCACCGAGCTCAAGGTCCTCCAGATCGTCTTCCTGGCCGTCGTCGCCGGTATCGCCGCCCTCCAGCTGGGCGGCAAGGCGAAGCCGGTCCTCGACCTCGCCGAGTCTGCCCTGGAGCTCCTCCAGAAGGCCCTGTGGTGGGTCATCCGCCTCGCCCCGATCGGCACCATCGGCCTGATCGGCACCGCGATCGCCACGTACGGCTGGGACCTCATCGGCAAGTACGCGACCTTCACCGCCGACATCTACATCGGCTGCGCGCTCGTGATGTTCGGCGTCTACCCGCTGCTGCTCGCCACGGTCGCCAAGGTCAGCCCGCTGCAGTTCTTCAAGGGCGCCTGGCCGGCCATCCAGCTGGCCTTCGTCTCCCGCTCCTCGGTCGGCACCATGCCGGTCACCCAGAAGGTCACCGAGCGCCTCGGCGTCCCGAAGGAGTACGCCTCCTTCGCCGTCCCGTTCGGCGCCACCACCAAGATGGACGGCTGCGCCGCGATCTACCCGGCGCTCGCCGCGATCTTCATCGCGCAGATCTTCGACGTGCAGCTGGGCATCAAGGAGTACCTGCTCATCGTCTTCGTCTCGGTGATCGGCTCGGCCGCGACGGCCGGTCTGACCGGCGCGACGGTCATGCTGACGCTGACCCTCTCCACGCTCGGCCTGCCGCTGGCGGGCGTCGGCCTGCTGATGGCGATCGACCCGATCCTGGACATGATGCGCACCGCCACCAACGTGGCAGGCCAGGCGCTGGTCCCGGTCATCGTCTCGGCCCGCGAGGGAATCCTGGACAAGGAGGCCTACGCGACCGCCTCGGCCTCCCCGCTGGACGAGTCCGCCCCGGTCACGCCGGAGCCGGTCCCCGTGGCCGCCTGACCCCTCCCGTACACGTCCCGCACGCGCCGCAGCCCCCGCCCCCGTCAGGGCGGGGGCTGCGGCGCGATTCAGACCGTCTGACCGCGGACGTACGCGACCGTCGCGAGCAGGAGCGGCAGCGCGAACCACCACCGGCCCATGGTCCGCCGGAACACCGGGGTGATGGTGATCAGCAGTCCCAGGAGACACAGGGAGACGGAGAGGCCCGCCACCATTCGGACGTCCTCCCGCAGACGGTCGTCGCGAGGGTCCGACTGCATGGCCAGCGCGAGGTAGCAGAGGTACACCGCGGGGACGTAGACGAGGGCGAGCGGGACTCCGAGCACCCAGCGCAGGCAGCCCTGGTCCTCGGGCAGGTCGACGTTCTCGCGGGGGAGCCTCAGCCGAGCGTCGCGATACGGACCCACGCGATCACCCCCAGGGCGGCCGGCGGGGCGAGCCACCACAGGCCCACCGTCCGGCGGACGGGCGGGAGGAGGGTGATCAGCATCGAGCCCACGCTCAGGCAGAGCGCGAGCAGGCACTCCAGTTCGGTCCCGGCGTACCCCTGGTCGTCCCATGCGCCCGCCGGCCCGTAGGCCAGGGCGTAGTAGACGACGGCGGCGTTCAGCAGGTGGACGAGCGCGAGGGGTACCCCGATCCACCAGCGGCGGTACGTCATCGCATCGCGTCCTTCACCTTGCCGAGGCTGTCGCCGAAGTCGTTGCCGTAGAACTGGGCCTTCTCCGACTTCCAGTACGGACCGCCGTTGTAGCGGGCGGCGATCTCCCGCATCTGGGCGTCGGTCAGCTGGTCGGCGGGGACGTCGCCGTAGCCGGCCTCGGCCTTGATCTGCGCGAGGAATCCGGCGGCGATGAAGGCATTCTGCCTCGGGTCCTGGAGCGACTCCTCCACCAGGGCCCGCTGATCGTCCGTGAGGTGCGCCGGGTCGTAGCCGAGCACCTCGGCGCCGCGGCGCAGCTGGATGGCGATCGGACCGAAGGAGGTCTCGTCGGGGGTTCCGCCCGCCCGGCTGAAGAGGTTCTCGGGAGTGATGGGACTGAGCGGCGAGCCGGCCAGCTGCCGGATCGTGTCGATGCCGTCGTCGACGATTCCGGGCTGACCGGCGATCTCCTTCCAGGCGATGCCCGCGACCAGTTCCTCGGGCAGCCCCGCGTGCTGGGCGGCCGCCCGGAGGATCGCCTTCTTCTGGGAGATCCAGGCCGCCTTCTCCTTGTCGCCCTCCGGCGGGTTCCAGTAGCTGTCGTCGACCTCGGGCAGTCCCGCGATCCGCGTCCGGATGTCGCGCAGCTCCGGCGACATCTCGGTGTTCCCGAGCGGCCCCGTCATCTCCCGCTTCGGACCGCTGCCCGGCAGGTGGGCCAGCGGGCTGGTGCGGGCCTCCGCCGCCTCCCGGCGGATGTCCGCCATCGCGGCGTACAGGTCGGGCCGCTTGCCACCGCCCTTCACCTGGAAGTCGGGCAGCAACTCGTACGCCTGCTTCAGCGCGTGCAGGCATGCGCTGCGCGCCTCCTGCTCGGTGGTCTTCGCCAGGTGGAAACTGCCGCCCGCGCCGTCATGGAGCCGGTTCGCCTCGTCCCGGATGTCGTCCACGTCCATCGTGGCCTCGGCCAGCCAGTCGAAGACTCCCGTCGTCGCCCGCATGTCCTCCCACTGACGCATCGGCTCCGCCTCCTGCGCGACCTTGGTGATCGCGGTGCCCTTCGTACCGATCAGTGCGGCGAGCGCCCGCTCGGAGCGCTTGCCGTTGCCGTAGTGGGACTTGGCGGTGGCCAGGGCCAGGGCGTAGGCGTTCAGCGCGCTCGCGGCCTTGTCGTAGCCCTCGGCCATGTGGGTCACCAACTGGCGGGCCTCGCCGAGGCGCCGGGTGTACGTGTGGCTTCCGTCGCTCTGCCACTGCGTACCGGTCTCCGCCCGCCGCGCGGGCTCCTCGACCTGGACGAGGAGATCGCGCAGCCGGCGGAACTCGGCGGCGTTGCGCTCGACGAGGGGCGGGTTGCACTCCTCCAGGAACGCGACGTCCTTGTGGTAGCTGAGGCCGCTCATTTGCACTCCGGCGGTACGTACTGCCCCGATTCGAGCAGGTTGTTCAGGAAGGACCGGGCGGTGCCGTCGTCCACGTGGGCGAAGCTGGTGCCGGTGGTCTTGAGACGGGTTGCCAGCCCGGCGAACAGGGCGATCGTGTCCTTGAACTGGTCGTCGGCGAACCGGGCGAAGCGGAGGGCTTCCTTCGAGACGTCCTCGTGCGCGCGGGGCGCGCGGGCCATGGTGCTCGCGTCGCCGTCCGGGCGGCCCTCGTGCAGGAGCGCGGCGATCTCGATGAGGAGGTTGGCGTTGCCGTTGATGGACTGGGCCCCGGCCAGCAGGCTGCCGGCGGGGCTGCCGCCGACCTCGGGCGCCACCTGATTGAGCCGCATGGCGGGCGACTGCTGCCCGGCCAGGGCGGCGGCCTTGTGCTGCGCCCATTCAGCGTCGAACGACATGTGGTTCCCCCCGACTTGACCCGGAACATGCCGGATCATGCTCATGCTAATACGGGGAAAACGGCACCTCGGCCGTCAGGAAAGCTTCCAGAGGCGGACGGTGGAGTCGCTGCTTCCGCCGGCGAGGGCGACGCTTGATGAAGTCCCGCGACTCCCGCGGCGTGAGCGCCTGAGCTCGGATGATGCCATAGCGCAGCTCAAGGATTCGGAGGTGCCTAGGGTCAGAGACCGGCCGTCCGTAGAACGCGCCTTCCGCCCGGCCCACCGCCGAACCGTCACCGAACTTCAGGACCTCGATCAGTCCTTCCATGCCCGCGTGGTCCTCACGGTCGGTCGGCATCACCTGGAATTCGATGTTCGGCAACTGGATGACCTCCAAGAGGTGTTCGAGCTGTCGGCGCAGCACCATTGTGCCTCCGATCGGGCGGCGGAGCGTGACCTCCTCTTGGACGAAACTGAGGGCCGGGGCGGGGGACCGCTCGAAGATGGAATGACGTGCCATGCGGCCTGATACCACCCGCTCCATCTCGTCCGGCGAATACGCAGGGCGCCACGTTCGGAACAGCGCGCGTGCGTACTCCTCTGTCTGCAACAGGCCGTGGATGTTGTGGTTGTTGTACGTGCCGATCTCGACGGCCGTGGCTTCCATCTTGGCCAAGACGCGGATCTTCCTCGGGTAGCGGACCTGTTCAAGGTCCGCCTTCATCGCCGAGATCTTGCCGCCTGCCTTCAGTACGGCGTCCGCCCTGTCCAGGTACTCGGGGCGGGGGATCCGTTTGCCCGCCTCGACCTTGCGGACCTGGTCCTCTCCGTACTGGATGGCCGCTCCGAAGTCGGCGGGCCGCATGTCGGCCGACTCGCGCCAGGCCTTGAGCTGGCGGCCCAGCGCGGCCACCACCGCCACGCCCTGTTCGTCCTCGGGGTCGACGTCCCAGCCGGGCTCTTCAGTACCGCCACTGTCCATGCTCATGCGCGCCCACCTCCGCCGCACCGAAATTCCTCAACGCTGTGTGCCCGTCGCCCGCTCCGGACAGCCAGGACAGCACCGGACAAGCACCGGACAAACGCGGGACGTACGGGCGGCGTGGCTTCTCACGGTACGCACGGACGGCCACGCTGAGTGACGTGATTCCTCAACTCGTCGACTTTCACGTCCAGCTCTCCGCGACTCCGCGCGGTGCCCGACTCGGCCGCATGCTCGCCGTCGAACAACTCCGCTCCTGGGGACTCCCCTTGGTGGCACCCGGCCAGATCATCGCCGAGCTCGCCGCGAACGCCGTGACCCACGGGCGCGTCCCCGGGCGGGACTTTCGGCTGGCTCTCACGGTCACCCCGGACACGTTGCTCATCGAGGTGTCGGATGCCCGCGGTGACCGGATCCCGGAGATCCGCGACTCGGGCCGGGGGCTCCTGCTGGTCGAAGCGCTCGCGGACCGTTGGGGCGTAAGGGAAGGGCCGGTTCCGTGCAAGGTGGTGTGGGCGGAGCTCTCCCTCGCCACCGCGTCGCGGGGCGCCGCGATCCGGGGCGCTTAGACGCATAAAGAGCCAAAGAACCGGGAGAAAGAACCAACCAACCCAACCCAACCGGTCCGCGTCGCTCGGTCGGGTGAATCGTGCCAACTGAGCTGGATTTCGGACTGGTTGGCGGGCATATGCTCGCCCCGACAACCGCAGACATGAGACGGCCCCCGGCGGGACTGCAATCCCGGTCGAGGGCCTGACCAAACAGGAAGACTGCACCTTCCCAATGGCTCTTCAGTACCCTAGCGCGCCCTCGTGCACGTCGTCCCGTGTTCGCTCCGGGACCCCCCGATCTGGTGTCATCCACGTCAACACGTGGCACAAGAGTCACTACACCGTGGTCGGCAACCACCTGCTCCAGCACCGCGAGCTGTCGGCGACGGCGATCGGGGTCGCGGTGTACATCCAGTCGCTGCCCGACGGGACCCCGGTCGGCATCAAGGCGCTCACCGGGCGGTTCCCCGAGGGGGAGATCCGCATCGGCGCCGCCCTGCGGGAGCTGGAGAGGCACGGCTACCTGGAGCGGCGGCGCGAGCGGCTGGAGACCGGGCGGGTCGTGACCCGGACGTACTCGTACAACAGGCCGGGCGCATCAGCCGGGCCGCCGCACCCGCCTCCGCCGCCTCCGCCGCCGGACCGGGAACCCGTACCAGAGCCGGAGCCCGAGCCGGACCCGGAGCCCGAGCCGGACCCGGACCCGCAGCCCGAGCCGGAGCCCGACCCGCAGCCCGAGCCCGAGCCCGAGCCCGAGGAAGTCTCCGTACCCCCCGCCCCACCTGCGGCGCAGCACCTGCATCCCGGGGCCGCCGGTGTGCTCGCCGGGCTGCGGCGGCACGACCCGCGGCTGCTGCTGGCGGAGCGGGACGTGCAGCGGCTCGCACCGGGCGTCTCGGCCTGGCTGGAGCGCGGGGCCGACCCCGATGCCATCGGGCAGGTACTGGCCGGGAACCTCCCCGAGCCCATGCGCAACCCCGCCGCCGTACTCGCGTACCGCCTCACCGCGCTGCTCCCGCCGCACCTGCCCCCGGCCCCGACGGCCCGGCGCGTCCGCCGCCCCGACCCGCTCCAGAACTGCGACGGCTGCGAACGCGCCTTCCGCGCCCCCGAACCGGGCCGCTGCCACGACTGCACACCCGACTACGGAGAGTCTGAGTACCCGCACTCAGGACCCGGACCTGCCGGGCTGCCGGCCTCGGCTGCATGAACAAGATCTACGCAGTGGCGGGAAGCGCGGCCGCC
The DNA here is from genome assembly GCF_042870715.1 of Streptomyces sp. NPDC006463. Taxonomy (NCBI): domain Bacteria; kingdom Bacillati; phylum Actinomycetota; class Actinomycetes; order Kitasatosporales; family Streptomycetaceae; genus Streptomyces; species Streptomyces sp. NPDC006463. Next base: position 72,965 of record NZ_JBIAHP010000019.1, read on the forward strand.
GGTGCGGTCACGGGCTGGACGGCGCAGGCTCTCTGGCTGTGGGCCATGGAGGAAGACCGGCGGAGCTCGCGGACAGCAACTCGATCTGCCTGACCCTCTACCCGCTGGCCGGGATGGCCTCCGGATGGTCCTGGCCGTGCCGGTGCTCCTGCTGGTCCTGTGCGTGTTCAACGTACGGCCGTTGGAAGCGACGGTACGGTGCCGGCCGCATTCGCCCTCCATGGACATGGGCCCGGCGCTGGTCGCCCTCAGCGCCGACCCCGGGCGGCGCCGGTACGGGCTCATCGGCATCGGGGTGCTGCTGGTGACCGGCGTCGCGCTCAACGCCAACCCGGGCACGTACTACGTCCAGGGCCGGCAGCACGTCGTCGCTTCGGTCCGGCCATCAGGAGGGCCACCAGGACGGCGAGGTCGGCCGCGCCCGGGGCGTCGTCCGCGTAACGGGTCGTCTGGAGGGGGCCCACCTCGTGCAGTACGACGCCTTCCCGTGCCAGGACGAAGCACAGGGCGAGCAGGGCCGCACGGGCGTTGCCGTCGGTGAAAGGGTGGAAGAACGCCACGTCCAGGTAGGTACGGGCGGCCCGGGCGGCCAGGGGGACGCCCCGCTCCTCGCTGTCGCGCAGACAGCGGGCGAAGTCCGCCCGAGTGTGCGACGTCAGGCGGTACCTTTCGCGGCCCCCCTTGGCGTAGGCGTCGCCCGAACGGAACGGGGCTTCGGCCGTCCCGAGCACCAGGCGCTGCCAGTGCGCCAGCCGGGCGAAGGTGAGCGGGGCCCGGTGCGCCGCGTCGCCGCGGGCGGCGGCGTAGGCCGACAGCAGCCGGTCCGCCCGGACGGGGGAGCGGCGGCGGACCGGCCCCTCGCACCAGGTGACGAAGCCGTCCGTCGACCCGGTCGACGCCTCCGGCTCCGCGCCGCCCGCGCGCGACCAATCGACCTCCCGCCGGACCCGGCACCAGTCCTCCAGCGCGTCCGCCGCCCCGGCGTCACGTGTGGTCATGGATCCGCTCCAGGTCGCCGTACTCGCGGTGGTCCCGGTAGGGCAGGTGGCCGGTGAGGGTGACGGCCAGGTCTTCCCCGACGGATTCGATCAGCTCCCTTCCGGGCCCGGTCCAGCTCTTGAACCGGCCGCCGACGGCGGCGGTCACCGCAGCGCGCGCCTCGTCCAAGGGCATGCCGGTCGAGGTGAGGAACCACTCCAGGGCCAGGTGGCACTGCCCGTACCAGCCGCTCTCCGCGCCGGTGAGGTGGAGCACCGCCGTCACGAGCCGGACCGCGGCCCGCTCCAGATGCCAGCTGCGTTCCTCGGGGGTGGCGTCCGGCGGGGGCGCCAACTCGGCGAACCGCTCGGCAAGGTATTCCAGCCACGCGCGCCACTCCAGAAGGGCGGCTACCGCGCGGGAGGCGGTCTCCTCAGGAGTGGTCACCGACTGGGACGAGAGGAACCACGCGCCGACGACACCGCCCGACGGCCCGGTCCAGTTCCAGCCGGTGGTCCACCATCCGTACCGCTCCCGGAAGATGGCATTCACCTGCCGCTCGCACCAGTTCTCGCCCGCCCACTTGCTTCCGCGCAGGGCGCGGGCCAGCGAATTTGCGCGGTGGCGGCATGCGGCCGTGGCGTGGAGCGTCCGTGAAGAAGGGGTCCAGGGGCTGGTCGGCGGCATGGGCGCTGCGTAGATTACCGGCGGTAACGCTCGTGCCGAACCGAGGAGAGTACGCCGTGGAAGCCGAGCTGAGGCTGGTCAGAGCCGTCGAGCCCGTCAAGACACTCGTCGACGGGGTGGTCCGCGAGGTGCACGTGCCCGCGCTGGCACCGGTGGCGGAGCACGGCTCGCTCGGGGACATCCCCTTCCAGAACGCCCGGGAGGCCCCCCGCGAGGCGGTACTCGCGCGCAAGGACCGGGACGGGACCTGGCGGGACGTCACGGCCGCCGAGTTCGCCGCCGAGGTGCTCGCCGTGGCCAAGGGCCTCATCGCCGAGGGGCTGCGCGAGGGCGACCGGCTCGCCATCATGGCCCGTACCACCTACGAGTGGACCCTGCTCGACTTCGCCGGATGGGCCGCCGGGCTGGTGACCGTACCCGTCTACCCGACCTCCTCCGCCCTCCAGGCCCGCTGGATCCTCCACGACTCCGGCGCCGTGGCCTGCGCCGTCGAGGACACCGCGCAGGCCCGGATCATCAGCGCCGAGCGGGCCAACCTGCCCTGGCTGACACACCTGTGGGAGCTCGACACCGGCGCGATCGCCCGGCTGGTCAAGGCCGGCGAGCACCTGCCCAACGCGGTCGTGCACGCGCGGCGGGCCGCCCGTACGCCGGACTCCGTCGCGACCCTGATCTACACCTCGGGCACCACCGGGCAGCCCAAGGGATGCGTCATCACCCACGGCAACTTCTTCGCCGAGGTCGACAACGCGGTGGAGCTGCTGCACCCCGTCTTCAAGTCCGTCAGCAAGGACCCGGCCTCCACCCTCCTCTTCCTGCCGCTGTCCCACGTCTTCGGCCGGATGGTCGCCGTCGGCTGCCTGCGGGCCCGGGTGAAGCTGGGGCACGCGCCCAGCATCAGCAGCGAGGACCTCCTCGCCGACCTCGCCGGCTTCCGGCCGACCTTCCTCCTCGCCATCCCGTACGTCCTGGAGAAGGTCTACAACACCTCCCGCGCCACCGCCGAGAAGATGGGCCGGGCGTCGTCCTTCGACCGTGCCGCGCGCATCGCGCGGCGCTGCGGGGAACTGGTCGAGGGCACGGTCCCGGGGCTCGGGCTGCGCACCGCGCGGGCCCTGTACGACCGGCTCGTCTACCGGCGGATCCGGGCCGCGCTCGGCGGCCGCGTCCGCTACATCCTGAGCGGCGGATCCCCCCTCGGCAGGCGGCTCGCCGCCTTCTACACCGGCGCCGGCATCGAGGTCTTCGAGGGCTACGGGCTGACGGAGACGACCGGCGCGAGCACCGTCACCCCGCCGCAGCGGCCGCGGCTGGGCACGGTCGGCTGGCCGCTGCCGGGCACGGGCGTACGGATCGCGGACGACGGCGAGGTGCTGCTCGGCGGGCGCCACGTCTTCGCCGGCTACTGGAACAGCGGGCAGGCCCTGCCGCCCGGCAGCTGGCTGGCGACGGGCGACATCGGCGAGCTCGACGCCGACGGCTACCTCACCATCACCGGCCGCAAGAAGGACCTGATCATCACCTCCGGCGGCAAGAACGTGGCCCCCGCGCCGCTGGAGGACTGGCTGCGGGCCCACCCGCTGGTCGGGCAGTGCATGGTGGTCGGCGACAACCGGCCGTACGTCACCGCCCTGATCACCCTGGAGCCGGACGGCCTGCTGCACTGGCGCCAGATGCACAAGAAGCTGGGCGTGCCGATCTACGAGCTGGTGCGGGACGAGGAACTGCTCGCGGACCTCCAGCGGGCGGTCGACGAGGCCAACCAGCTGGTGTCGCGCGCCGAGTCGATCCGCCGCTTCGCCGTGCTTGCGGGCGGCTTCACGGAGGCGCGCGGCCACCTGACCCCCTCACTGAAACTCAGGCGGGGCGCGATCGCCCGCGACTACCGGGACCGGATCGACGAGCTGTACCGGGGGCCGCGCGAGCGGTGAATCCCGGCCTCCGGGCCCGTCCCCGCCGTCGGCAGGCGGGAGCGGGGGAGGGAGCTTAAGGTGGGCGGAGCGGTCCGGGGGAACACCCGAGGAGGGTGCAGTGCACCGAGCCCGATCCCGATCCCGAACCTGCTCTCCTTCCGGTTTCCGTTCGCGTTCACTTTCCCTTTCCAGCGCCCGTCGCCGCCCGCGTACCTTCGCCGCCTGTGTGCTGCTCCTGGCCGGCCTCGCCGCCGCCCCGGTGCCCACGGCCACCGGCGGGGACCCGCTGGAACGTTTCCACGGGCAGCGCATCCGGTGGGGGGACTGCCCGGAGAAGCACGTGCCCGACGGGATGCGCTGCGCGACCGTCCAGGTGCCGCTCGACTACGCCGCCCCCGCCAAGGGCGTGGTCGAGATCGCCCTCGCCCGAATACCGGCCTCCGACCCCGACAGGCGCCTCGGCTCGCTCCTGCTGAACTACGGCGGCCCCGGCGGCCCGGGCATCGCAGGCCTGGCCTCCGACCCCGAGCAGTTCGCCGGCCTCGGCGAGCGCTACGACCTCGTCGCCTTCGACCCCCGCGGCGTCGGCCACAGCGAGCCCGTCTCCTGCGGCGGCTCCCAGCAGGTCACCGACGAGGCCCAGGCCGACGCCGCCGCGCAGCTGGCCGCCCTGCGCGCCGTGGTGCGGCGCTGCGAGCTGGCTTCCGGCCCGGTCCTCCCGTACATCGGGACCGTCAACGTCTCCCGCGACATGGACGTCATGCGCCAGGTGCTGGGCGACCGCAAGCTCAACTACCTCGGCTTCTCCTACGGGACCCGGCTCGCCGCCGTGTACGCCGCGCAGTTCCCGGGCAACACCGGCCGGATGGTCCTCGACGGCGTCGACACCCTCGTCGAACCGCTCGCGGAGCAGGCACTCGTCACGGCGCGCGGCCAGCAGCGGGCGCTGGACCGCTTTCTGACCTGGTGCGCCCACCGGGCGGGCTGCGTCTACGGGAGCAACACGCGCACCGCCAGGGAGAAGGTCCATGCGCTGGTGACGCGGCTCGACAAGGAGCCGCTGGTCGGCCAGGACGGCTCGTACGTGACGGGGCAGGACGCCGTCGGCTCCATCGGCGCCGCCCTGTACTCGCGGCAGACGTGGCCCGCGCTCGCCGACGCGCTCGCGATGGCCGAGCGCCACCGCGACCCGGTGGGGCTGCTCCAGCTCGGCGGGCCGATGGACCCCTCCGAACCGCACGATGCCGAGGAGGAGAGGGCCGACGGGCCCGGGACCGTGCCCGGGGACAACGCCGAGGCCGCCCTCACCGCCGTGACCTGCGCGGACGACCCGGACCGGTCGCACGACAAGGCCAGCCCGGCGGCCATCCAGAAGGCACTGGCCGACCTTAAGGGCGACTTCCTCAAGGCCTCCAAGGTCTTCGGACCGCGCCAGCTGATGACGGTGCTCTCCTGCTACGGGCGCCCCGCCGGCACCGACTTCATCCGGAAGATCGACCGCCCGGGCGCGCCGCGGATGCTGCTGGTCGGCACCCGCGGGGACCCGGCGACCCCCTACGAGTGGACGGAGGAGACGGCGAAGCGGCTGGGCTCGGCGGTCGTCGTGGACTACCAGGGCGACGGGCACACCGGCTACTCGGCCTCGTCCTGCGTACGGGAGCACGTGGACCGCTTCCTGCTCGACGGGCGGCTGCCGTCCGGGACACGGTCGTGCCCCGCCGTGGACTGACCGGCGGGGCGGCGGCCGGGATCGAGGTCCGTACGGCTGACGGCCTAGCGGCGAAGGAAGGCGGAGGGGGCACTGGCCCCAGAGGCTCGTTCCGTGCGGGATCGGTGAGGCGAAGGTAGTGACCGGCCGGCAGGAAGGTCGCTGAACGCGCAGCTCACCTTTCCGGGCCCGAAAACGCACAGGGTCTGAGCCACCCCGGGACCACCACGCACGGTGCTCCCGGGGCGGCCCCGGCCGTTCCCTGCCCAGTTGCCGCCCGTATCAGGCGGCGCGCGCCCCAAGGCTGCCCTGCAGCGTCTGCTCGGGCCTCATGGGGACGAGCGTGCTGGTGGTCGGGGACGTCGGGGAGGCACCGATGGCACTGGGGGCCAACCGGATGGCTCCCACGGCAATGGCGGCCTTGAGGAGAGCGAGGCGGTGGATGCTGGTCATGGGGTTCTCCTTCGTGCTGTGGGGAGCGGGGCCCCGGTCGGCCGCGATGCGCAGGCCGGCCTCGTGCCTCCATTGGGCCCCGGCAGCAGCCACCGCGTCACGCCACTGGATCTCGGGGCTTGACAGCGCGAGGCAGGACAGGCGCTACCGCGGCAGATCTCGCGGTCGACGGCGACGAGACGGGCCTCAGCCGCCCGACGCGATCCGGTAGGCCCCCGGCGTAGTCCCACGTCCGGCGCCGGAACGCCCGGTGAACTCCGCGATCGGCTCCCCGCTCTCCGCCAGGCCCGCGATCGCCGCGTCCCGCCACACGTGGTCCTTCAGCTGCTGGAACGAGGTCCCCTCCTGCTGGAGCCGGCGCCGCAGCGTCGCCGGGGACACCGCACCACGCGAACGCGGCGGCGACCGCCGACGCCCTGGACGCGGAGGGCTGGCTGCACACCGGCGACCTGGGGGAGCTGGACCGGTGACGGCTTCCTGCGCATCACGGGCCGCAAGAAGGAGCTGGTCATCACCTCGGCCGGGAAACCCCCAGCCCCTCCCTGATCCCGCCCAAGGGCAACAACCCGCCGTGACCCCGCCGCGCGTTCCCATGCCGCCCAGCGGACGTCCCGCCCCCGAAGCCCCCGCCCAGCCCGCACAACCCGACCGTTCCGGGCACAGGATGTCGGGTGCGGGAGGGGTGCTCCTTCCTAGCGTGAGGGGTGAAACGGAAGGAGGTCCGGGGTGCTGGAAGGGCTCAACCAGGCCATGGACCACGTCGAGGCGCGCCTCGACGGGGCGATCGACATTGCCGAGCTGGCACGGGTCGCCGTGACGTCGGAGTACCACTTCCGGCGGCTGTTCTCGGCACTCGCCGGGATGCCGCTGTCGGAGTACATCCGGCGCAGGCGGCTGACCGTCGCGGGCGCCGAGGTACTGGCCGGCGAGCGGACCCTGCTCGACATCGCCGTGCGCTACGGCTACGGGTCGGGCGAGTCCTTCGCCCGCGCGTTCCGTGCCATGCACGGCGTCGGGCCGGGCGAAGCCCGGCAGGCCGGCGCGGCCCTGCAGTCACAGCCCCGGATGTCCTTCCGACTCGTCGTCGAAGGGAGCAGCAGCATGCAGTACAAGGTCGTGGAGAAGGACGCGTTCAAGGTGGTCGGCAAGAAGGCCCGCGTCCCCCTCGTCCACGAGGGGGCGAACCCGGCCATCGCCGAGTTCATCCGGGGCATCGCACCGGACACGGTGCGGCGGATCACCGGCCTGTCCGACCAGGACCCGGAAGGGATCGTCTCGGTCAGTGACGACCTCGATCCCAGCCGGGCCGAAGGGACCGAACTGGACTACTACCACGCCGTGGTGACGGGCGCGGCCGACGTACCGCAGGACCTGGACGAGCTCCACGTTCCGGCGGGCACGTGGGCCGTCTTCGAGAACTCCGGCCCCTTCCCGCAGGCGCTCCAGTACCTGTGGCGGGACGTCTTCACGCAGTGGTTCCCGTCCAACCCGTACGAGAGCCGCCCGGGCCCCGAAATCCTCCGGGTCCGGCCGGACGAGTCCGGCGGGGCCGAGGCGGCCCTGTGGATCCCGGTCACCCGGTCGGTTACGCCGACGCGCGGCTGAACCGTACGAAGTCGGCCCAGGCTCCAGGGTTGACCGCCAGCTCCGGCCCGGCGGTCACCTTGGAGTCCCGGACGTGGACGGCGGTGGCGCAGGCCGCGACTTCGACGCACTGGCCGCCCTCGCCGTCGCTGTAGCTGCTCTTGAACCAGGCCGGAGCGGTGGTGTTCACCCTGCTTCTCCCAGCATCTTCTCGATCAAGGCGAGGGACTCGTCGGGCGTCAGCGCCTGTGCCCGGATGATCCCGTAGCGCTCGGCCATGATGCGTACCTGTTCGGCATCGGTGATCAAGTTGGGGCGCCCGTGTGCCTCGGTGTAGGCCACCTGTTGGCGACCCTTCGGGTGGAGGAGTGTGAACGAACCGCCCATCGCCGCGTGTTCACCACGCTGGAACGGAACCACCTGCAACTCCACCGTCCGCAGGCGTCCGATCCCCAGGAACCGCCGCAACTGCCCTCGGTGCACCTCCGGGCCGCCCACCTGCCGTTCCAGCAGGTTCTGGTCCAGGACGAGGCTGATGGTGGGGGACGGCCAGCGCTCGAAGATCTGTTGGCGGGCCATGCGGTCCGCAACTCGCTTCTCGATCGCCTCCTCGCTCAGGAGCGGGCGGCGCTTGGTGAAGACCGCCCGTGCGTGGTCCTCGGTCTGGAGGAGGCCCATCACGCCCTGGTGACTGAAGTCGTGGATGGCTTCGGAACGGGCCTCCGCCTCCGCGTAATCCCGGAACCAATCCGGATGCCGCGTCCGTGCCCGCTTCAGCGCCTCCCTGACCTCGGGGACGACCGCCCTCAGGACGCCCCGCGCGCCGAGGACCTCGTCCGCCCGTTCCAGCAGGTCCGGCTGCGGGGTGCGGACACCCCGCTCGATCGCGCCGATCAGGTCCTCGCCGACGTGCAGGAGCGCGGCCAGTTCCGTCTGGTGGAGATCGGCTGCCTCCCGTAACGCCTTGATCTGTTTGCCCAGGGCACGGAACAGGTGTGCTGTGCCGTCCGCCTCCACCGGGCGCTCGGGGCGTTCCTCGCGGTCTGACAGGTCGTTCATCGGCTGGTCCGCCCTCATCCGTACGGGCCGTACACGAACAGGCCGCATCCCTACGGATCACGCTCGTAGCGCCGCCGCCACTGGAAAGCGTACGGCTCCGCCACCACGCTCGGTGAGGTGACGACGTAAATCAGTGACATCCCTTGGCAGGCGGAGACGAGGGTGACGGCGAGGCCGTCCGGTCGGGCAGCCGCGGCCCTGGGGGGTGTCTGACGGATCAGGGCCGGGCCCGGCTCGCCCGGCACCGCGGCTTGCTGCGTTGTCGTCGGTCGCCGACGCTCCGCGTCGACTCCCTCCTCCGCCTTGCAATCCACGGCACCAGCCGACCCGGGCTATCCGACCCTGATCCGTCAGACACCCCCTAGCCCTCCGGGAACTCGGTGAGGCGGTTCACCTCGGCCAGGTGGCGGCTGAGGCGGTTGTCCGTGGAGCCCGAGGTGTAGAGGACCGTGCCGACGACGGCGAAGGGGAGGGAGAGCAGGAGGACGGCGATGAGGTCGGCCCAGTCGCGCTCGATGGCGCAGGTGGTGCCCTCCGCGTCGGCGTAGGACCCCCTCGTGCTCTCGTAGAAGACCCGCGAGGCGCACTCGCGGTCGTTCCGGCCGTGCTCCACGGTGTACGGGAGCAGCAACTGGCAGGCGAGCCAGAGCCAGATCCCCGAGGCGACGGCGATCAGGCCGAAGCCCCAGGTCTGCTTCCGGCTCGCCCGCGCGCGGAAGGCGGTGTCGTACACGAGTGCTCTCATCCGGCCGAACCTAACAGCCGGTGTCGGCGGGACCGGCTGGTCGCCGTAACACCGTGGTGCACGGGCACGTTTCCCGGGCGTGAGCAGCCGCCGGAGGTGCCCGCCCCCGCCGATCCGTGGTCGGCCGAGGGCGGGCGCGGGCCCGTGCCGGTGAAAGCCGTGGCCCGGGACTGGGGGTGCGGGGCAGTCCGCCTGGGAATCCGGGGGAGACGCCGTCGGCCTGTCCGTGGCGGGGCGCGGGTCAGGACTTCAGACTGAAGCCGCCCTTGACTATCTCGCTGGAGGGTGCGGGGGCCATGCACTTCGACAGGGTCTTGTCCGCCACCCCCGAGAGGCCGACCCGTGAGGGGCCGCCGTTCCTGCCTGCCACGTAGAAGCTCATGCCCAGTCGGACGTGGTCCTTCAGCATCGCCTGGAAGGGGTCCTCCGGATAGTTGGCGTCCGCCGGATTGTTGCTGGCGGCCACGATCCGTCCGGTCACGGTCGCGTTGGGGCCGCCCCTGGTCATGCAGTCGACCTCCAGCTCCGCCCAGTAGGTCCGCGACGCTCCGTCCGGCTGGGTCATCTCGTGGGAGAGGCGGAGGGTGCCCTCGGACCGGGTGGGGAACGTGCCGTCCTTGGTGAAGGCGGCGCGGGCATCGACGGTGACCCGGATGTCGTTGCCGGCCACCGGGTAGTCCAGGCGTCCCCAGCCTTTGATGTGGGCGGTGGTCTCCGCCGCCGGAGACGGCGGCGGGGCGGCGGCCGAGGCGGTGGCCGCCGTGCCGGTCAGGGCGGCGGCCAGGGCGAGCAGAGCGGCGATGCGAAGGGTCTTGCTGCGCATGGTGATGCTCCATTCGAGGAGAGGCCGGTCCTCACCGGCTCCCCTCGATCTTCGCGAGCGGCGGGGGCGCGCGCGTCCCCCGCCGGAGCGAGGTGCCTCCCCCGCATGGGGGAGGGGCCTGACTCCGAAGCAATTGGCGTGCCGTGAAGGGCCGATCCCTCACGGCGGCGCCCGCGCCCTCCTACTCGGAGGTGCCGAGCACCTCGTCCTGGTTCGCCAGAACCTGGTGCCAGGCCGACTCGTGCTGGTCGCGGGCGGTCTCGTCGTAGAACCCGGCGTGGGTCAGCCGCAGCCGCGTGCCGATCGGGTGGGGGTTGAACTCGACGGTGACCACCGTCTCGGCGCCCGCCGTGCCGCCCCGGCCCGTCACCCAGGTCAGTTCCACCAGCCGGTCGGGAACCAGTCGCAGGAAGCGCCCGTAGTGCGGATGCCTGGCCCGGGGAGCACCCGGTTCCTTCGCGAACTCCGTTTCGAAGAAGAACGGCGCGTTCACCTCGGCCGTCATCACGACCGAACCCGGCGCGGCGAACCAGCGGTCGAACTGCTCGGTCCACCCCGCGTACAGCGTGTGCTCGCCGGCGAGCATCGCACGCTCGACGGTCAGCCGGTGGGGGCGCCCCGTCAGGTCGGGGACGCGGATCGGGTCGGTGCTCATGGCACTTCACCCTAGTGACCGCGAGCCCGGCTGCCCGGGTGCGACGCGTGGCGGTGGGTGGCCGTGCTCAATTCGACTGGAGCTCCCACAGGTTGCGGGCCGGTGTCGAAGGGCGACCGCTCAGCGCTCGGGCAGGGCCCGGAGCGCGGTGCGACGGGCATGAATCCAGGGCAAAGCGGCAAGAAGGGCTGAACCGTGGGTCATTGGGGCCTTTCCGGCTAGGGTGTGGATCCCTTGTCCGTTCAGGCGTGAGAGACCGGTGAAGTCGAGACGAATGGTGCGTCACAACTGCACGGGGGACGGCGAGTCTCCTTCGAATACCTGATAGACAGTGAATATTCACGGCTCGACCAGCCGTGCACCGCTGAGGGCTCCTGGGGGGATCGCCGCACTGTGAAGCCGCTTCACCGTCACCTCGTCAACACCTCGCGCAAGGTCCTGTGCACGGCCGCCCTCGCGGCCAGCCTGACCACCGCCGCGGTCGTGACCAACCCGTCGACCGCCGACGCGGGGGAGTCCGAGCCGACCCCGGACAGCCCGCAGGCCGCCGACCGTGGTGATGCACGGCTGGACCTGCCCGGGGACGTCGCCGATCCACAGGTTCCCGCGGGCGCGACCGCCACGGAGGGGGCAAGCGGCATACCCGCGACCGCCCTCGACGCCTACAAGCGTGCCGAGCTGTCGGTGGCCGCCGCGCTCCCCGGCTGCAAGCTGCCCTGGCAGCTGCTCGCCGGCATCGGCCGGGTCGAGTCCGTGCACGCCTCGGGCTACGGGCTGAAGGTCGACGGGTACACCGAGAAGCCGATCCGCGGTCCCCGTCTCGACGGCAACGGCTTCGCGGAGATCCGCGACACCGACAAGGGCGAGTGGGACGCGGACACCGACTACGACCGGGCCGTCGGCCCGCTGCAGTTCATCCCCTCCACCTGGAAGACCTGGGGCGCCGACGGCAACGGCGACGCCAAGCGCGACCCGAACAACATCTACGACGCGGCGCTGGGCGCGGGCCTCTACCTGTGCGCGGGCGACCGGGACCTCTCGGACCCGGCCAAGCTCGACTCGGCGATCCTCAGCTACAACAACTCCCGCGAGTACGTGAACACCGTGCTCGGCTACATGCGGCAGTACCAGGACGGCGGCGCCGCCGAGGTGCCGAACCCGCCGGTGGGCAACTACCCGACGCAGCCGCCGGGCACCCGGCCCACCCCGCAGCCGCAGCAGCAGAAGCCGGCCCCGAAGCCCACGCCCACGCCCACGCCGACGCCGACGCCGACCCCCACGCAGACCCCGACGCCCACCCCGACCCCGACTCCGGCTGCGCACCTGACGGAGCTGTCGGTGCTCGGCGGCGCCGGTCTCACGGCCGAGGCCGGGGCGGCGTTCGCCGAGGTCCCGCGGGTCAAGGCGGTCCTCAGCGACGGCAAGCCCGCCGTCGGGCAGGAGGTCGTCTTCGCGGTCGAGAGCGACACGACCGGCGGCACCGGCTTCCCGCAGGCTCCGGCGAACTCGCTGGTGGTCAAGACGGACGCCCAGGGCATCGCGGCCGCGCCCGGCCTCAAGGCGGGCGCCAAGGAAGGCACCTTCTCCCTGCGGGTCTCGGCCTACGACAAGGCGGGCCGGCTCACGGTGACCTTCACCGGCAAGGTGACGGCGAAGCCGTTCGCCGACCGTCTGGCCCGCCCTGAGGGTTCCAAGCCCCTGGAGGCGCTCGCCGGTACGAGCGTCAAGGGCGTCGAGGTGCTCGCGACGGCCGGCGGCAAGGCCGTGGCGGGTACGGAGACCCGCGCCGACCTGGTCGCGAAGGACGCGGACGGCAAGTGGGTCCCGGTGGACCCGGCGACCGCGAAGGGCCCGTACTTCAAGGACGCGGCCGGCAAGAAGACCTTCAGCCTGCCGCTGCTCGTGGCGGGCGCCGACGGCAAGATCGTCCTGCCGGAGCTCTTCACCGACGCCGACCTCCCCGCGGGGACGTACTCCCTGCGGCTGATCACCCCGCAGAACGTGACCCTGGTCCTGGACATCAAGATCACGGCCCCGGCTGCGACGCAGGCTCCGACTCCGACTCCGGCCCCGGCCGAGCCCGGCAAGCCCGCCTGACGCCAACGACCTGGGGCCCGCACCGTGCGCACACGGTGCGGGCCCCAGGTCGTACCCGCCAGTGCCCGCCCGCACCCGCCGCCCCATCCAGGACGGGAAGGGCAGGAGGCAAAAGGCAGGAGCCCCGCCGCTCTGCTCGCGCAGAGGTGACAGGGCTCCTTGGGTACTGCTTATCCAACCGCGATTAGGTTGGCCCAGGCGACTAGGCCGGGGTGACGTTCTCCGCCTGCGGGCCCTTCGGACCCTGCGTGACGTCGAAGTTCACCGTCTGGTTCTCCTCCAGGGAGCGGAAACCAGAGGCGTTGATCGCGGAGTAGTGGACGAAGACATCCGGGCCGCCGCCGTCCTGGGCGATGAAGCCGAAGCCCTTTTCAGCGTTGAACCACTTCACGGTTCCGGTAGCCATGAGCCCTCCTATGGGCCAAAGGGTCGCCCTGCTCCAGAACCTGCTAAGAAGTCTGAAAACTACAAAAGCCTGCGGGTCACATTCTCCGCAGGCCTCGTACTGCAAGGGAAACCAAACTGCAACTTGCGTCGAGCCTAGCACGCACCCCGCGGCCGAGACCAGAGGGAAAGATCACGTCACCCGGACGTTTGAGACCCGTCGGAAGGCTGACGCAGATACGGGGGCTAGTCTCGCGATGTGGACGTCTATCGCAGCCGGCCCCGCGTCGGCCACATCCAGTTCCTGAACTGCTTGCCCCTCTACTGGGGGCTGGCCCGAACCGGCACGCTGCTGGACCTGGAGCTGACCAAGGACACCCCCGAGAAGCTCAGCGAGCGCCTCGTCCAGGGGGACCTGGACATGGGTCCGATCACCCTCGTGGAGTTCCTCCGCCACTCCGACCAGCTCGTCGCCTTCCCCGACCTCGCGGTCGGCTGCGACGGTCCCGTGATGTCCTGCGTGATCGTCTCGCAGGTGCCGCTGGAGCAGCTCGACGGCGCCCGCGTCGCCCTCGGCTCCACCTCTCGTACGTCCGTACGCCTCGCCCAGCTACTGCTGGCGGAGCAGTACGGGGTCCGGCCCGACTACTACACCTGCCCGCCTGACCTGGGGCTGATGATGCAGGAGGCGGACGCGGCCGTACTGATCGGCGACGCCGCGCTGCGCGCCTCCCTCCACGACGCCCCCCGGCTCGGCCTGGCCGTGCACGACCTGGGGCAGATGTGGAAGGAGTGGACCGGGCTGCCGTTCGTCTTCGCCATCTGGGCCGCCCGCAAGGACTACCTCGCCCGCGAGCCCGTCGTCGTGCAGAAGGTCCACGAGGCCTTCCTCGCCTCCCGGGACGTGTCCCTGGAGGAGGTCACCAAGGTCGCCGAGCAGGCGGCCCGCTGGGAGGCCTTCGACGCCGAGCTGCTGGAGCGGTACTTCACGACGCTCGACTTCCGTTTCGGGCCGGAACAGCTGGCCGGCGTAAGGGAATTCGCACGCCGTACCGGACCGACGACCGGGTACCCCTCGGATGTGAGCCTGGAACTCCTGAGCGCGGCCGTCCCGGAACACTGACCGGTTTACCGGGAATTCCCGCGCTTTTCGCGTTTCCGTATCCGCAAGGGGAATGCGTAGAGGGGTGCGGCATCCGGTACGGCATCCCTTCTCCTGCGCGGCAGGCCCAGGGCACCCCCTAAGGTGCTGCTTGGCGAGATCAAGGATCTCGGGGGGGACGGCGCGGGAAACGGGGCTCGGGAGATGGGGAACGCGATGCAGCCGCTCGAAGCCGGTGAGCCGCGGACCATCGGCGCGTACCGGCTGCTCGGCCGGCTCGGCGCGGGTGGCATGGGCCGGGTCTACCTGGGGCGCAGCGCCGGTGGCCGGACCGTCGCCGTCAAGATCGTGCACCCGCACTTCGCCGCCGACGAGGAGTTCCGGGCCCGGTTCCGCCGCGAGGTCGAGGCCGCCCGGCGGGTCGGCGGCGAGTGGACCGCGCCCGTGCTCGACGCGGATCCGGAGGCCCCGGTGCCGTGGGTGGCCACCGGGTACGTGGCGGGCCCGTCCCTGGACCGGGCGCTGGCCGCGCACGGGCCGCTGCCCGAGGCCTCGGTACGGGCGATCGGCGCGGGGCTGGCCCGGGCCCTGGTGGCCGTGCACGGGCTGGGCCTCGTACACCGGGACGTGAAGCCGTCGAACGTCATGCTGACCCTCGACGGGCCCCGGCTGATCGACTTCGGGATCGCCCGGGCCACGGACGGCACGGCCTCGCTGACCTCCACCGGGGTCTCCGTCGGCTCGCCGGGCTACATGTCGCCCGAGCAGATCCTCGGCAAGGGGGTCACCGGGGCGTCCGACGTGTTCTCGCTGGGGGCGGTACTGGCCTTCGCGGCGACCGGGTGCCCGCCCTTCACCGGGGACAACTCGGCGACCCTCCTCTACAAGGTCGTCCACGAACCGCCCGAGCTCGGCGCGGTCCCGGCCGGGCCGCTGCGCGACCTGATCGAGGCCTGCCTGGCCAAGACGGCCGCCGGCCGGCCCGCCCCCGAGGCGATCGCGGCGGCCCTCGACGGTGCCCTGCTCGCTCCGGGCTGGCTGCCCGCGCCCCTGGTCGAGGAGGCCAGCCGGGCGGCGGTGGCCCTGCTCGACCTGGACGTGGCGGCCGCGGAGAGCCCCTCGGGCCCGGTCCCCTTCACGACCCCCTCGTACGCGGGCGGCCCCGGGTTCGGCCCGGCGGACCCCTCGTACGCGACCGGCGGCGGTCCCTACGGCCGTCCCGCCGGGACCGCGGGCGGC
This sequence comes from Streptomyces sp. NPDC006463, assembly GCF_042870715.1. Classification (NCBI taxonomy): domain Bacteria; kingdom Bacillati; phylum Actinomycetota; class Actinomycetes; order Kitasatosporales; family Streptomycetaceae; genus Streptomyces; species Streptomyces sp. NPDC006463. Next base: position 88,392 of record NZ_JBIAHP010000019.1, read on the forward strand.
GCGGTCCCGTACCCCCGGACCGCGCCGGACGTATCCGACGGGCGCCGGGTCAGCGTGAGCGCCGCGGGGCGGCGGTTCAGCTGCACCCTCGTGCTCGCCGCGGCCGCCGTGCTGGCCGGGCTCTCCGGCGGGCTGTACGGGATGGGTCTGCTGCCCGGGCAGGGGGACGCGGGGCGGGACCTCGCCGACGGCAGCACGCGGCCCTCGGCCGCGGCCTCCTCCGCCCCGTCGCCGTCGGCCACCCCGAGCGGGAGCGCCACGCAGGTCCCCAAGGGGACCCGTGACGACGTCCCCAAGGAACTCACCGGCACCTGGAAGGGCACGATCACCACGACCCGGATGGGGGTCTCCAGCGAGTTCGAGATCACCATCAAGGGCGGCAAGGTCGGCGAGGTCGTCGCCCGGGACAAGTCGGTCCTGGCCGTCCTCGGCACCGACTGCAGCGGTGACTGGAAGCTCGCCTCCGCAACCGACCGTTCGCTCGTGCTCGACACCGCGGGCGGCCCCAACCCGGCCCCCGGGATCTGCTCCAACGGCTCCGCCAACGAGCAGTTCACCCTCAACGAGAAGGGAACGCTGCACTACAAGTCGGGCGACGGGCCGGCCGGAAACCCCGAGGGCGACCTGACCCGCAGCCCCTGATCGCCGCCGACGGCCCCTGGCGTAGGCTGGATCGGTCCGGACCTCTTGACACACCGCCGAAAGGTGACGCACCGGTGACCGACCAGGCCGTTCTCCAGTCTGTCCTCGACCGCGCCGCCGCAGGGGGCCGGATCACCAAGGAAGAGGCGCTCGACCTCTACCGTGACGCGCCGCTGCACGCGCTCGGCCAGGCCGCCGACGCGGTGCGCCGCCGCCGCTACGCGGGCACCGAGCACATCGCCACGTACATCATCGAGCGGAACATCAACTACACGAACGTGTGCGTCACGGCGTGCAAGTTCTGCGCCTTCTACGCGGCCCCCAAGGACACGAAGAAGGGCTGGTCCCGCGACCTCGACGACATCCTGCGCCGTTGCGCGGAGACCGTGGAGCTCGGCGGCACGCAGGTCATGTTCCAGGGCGGCCACCACCCGGACTACGGCGTCGAGTACTACGAGCACCACTTCTCCGCCATCAAGAAGGCCTTCCCGCAGCTGGTCATCCACTCCCTCGGCGCGTCCGAGGTCGAGCACATGGCCCGGATCTCGGGCGTCTCGGCGGAGGAGGCGATCAAGCGCATCCACGCCGCCGGTCTCGACTCGTTCGCCGGCGCCGGCGCCGAACTGCTGCCGGAGCGCCCGCGCAAGGCGATCGCCCCGCTCAAGGAGTCCGGCGAGCGCTGGCTGGAGATCATGGAGATCGCCCACAAGCTGGGCGTGGAGTCCACCTCCACGATGCTGATGGGCACCGGCGAGACCAACGCCGAGCGCATCGAGCACATCGCGATGATCCGGGACACGCAGGACCGTACGGGCGGCTTCCGCGCCTTCATCCCGTACACGTACCAGCCCGAGAACAACCACCTCAAGGGCCGCACCCAGGCGACGATCTTCGAGTACTTGCGCATGATCGCCATCGCGCGCCTCTTCCTCGACAACATCGCCCACATCCAGGGCTCCTGGCTGACCGTCGGCAAGGAGGCGGGCCAGCTCTCGCTGCACTACGGCGCGGACGACCTCGGCTCGATCATGCTGGAGGAGAACGTCGTCTCCTCGGCCGGTGCCAAGCACCGCTCCAACCGCCAGGAGATCATCGACCTGATCCGCAAGGCGGGCCGCACCCCGGCGCAGCGCGCGACGACGTACGAGCACCTCCTGGTGCACGACGACCCGGCGAACGACCCGGCCGACGACCGCGTCGCGTCGCACATCTCCTCCACCGCCATCGAGGGCGGTACCGCGCACCCCGAGCTGAAGCTCATCTCCACGAACTGATGCGCACGCTGCACACCGCCGAACTCCTCGTCCCGGGGCCGGGAGTCGCGCCGGTGCGCGACGGCGCGGTCCTGGTCGAGGGGGACCGGATCGAGGCGCTCGGCCCCTTCGCGGAGCTCGCCGCGCGGAACCCGCACGCGCGGGTCCGGCGCTGGCCCGGGGTGCTCACCCCGGGGCTGCTGGTGCGTGGGGCGGACACGCTGCTGGAGCGGACGTACTACCCGGACGACCCGTACGAGACCGCCGAGCTCGGCTCCGACCCGATCAGCGGTCCGGACGCGCTGGACGCCCTGAAGATGACCGAGGCGCGGTGGGGCAACAGCGCCCGGCGCGGTACCCAGAAGCTGCTGTCCCGCGGGGTCGTGGCGGTCACCGGCCGCTTCGCGATCCCCGCGGTGCGCACGGCGGTGGTCCGCTCGGGGCTCACCGTTCTGCCGCCGGCGCCCTACGAAGGGCTGCCCGCCCTGGACCCCCTTGCCGGGCGGGAGAGCGCGGCGGACGCCTTCCACGGGGCCCTGGAGCCGGGCGCCCCGGCCCGTTTCGCGGTCTTCGCGGTGGCGGACGAGGCCGAACTGCTGTCCCGCGGCGCGACCACCTGCGTGGCCACGGTCATCGGCGGCCGCCTGCTCCACCGCCGCCGCTGATCCGTGTGTCCTGGTCCTGCCGGGCGAGGGCGGCGAGCACGCAGGCCTGCAGGCGGCTGATGCCGCCCAGCTTCGTGCGTATGTTGCCCACGTGGAACTTGACCGTGCTGACCGACAGTTGGAGCTCGGCGGCGAGCTCCGCGTTGGAGGCGCCGGTGGCCAGGCACAGGAACACCGCGGACTCCTGCTCCGTCAGCTGGGCCCGCGGCGGTCCGGCGGCGTCGTACGAGGGAAACCACGCGGGGACGTTGAAGCTGACGACGCGCACGGTTTCCACTCCTCGCCCCCGGCCGGCCCATCCGATGGCCGGCTCTCCCTTTGTTAAGGGACGCGCGGGCCGGACAGATAAGTTCCGCTGGCGTCGAACGGCCAGGCATTGGACTTGCATCCGAGCAGGCCCTTGATCTGCTGCATCATCGCGGGGGCCGGCTTGCCCGGGCCCGGGCAGGTCTCGTGCTCGTGGCCGAGTTCGTGCCCGACCTCGTGGTTGACGATCAGCGCCCGGTACTCCTCGACGGGGCCGGTGAACTGCGGTGATCCCTCATGCCAGCGCTTGAGGTTGACCACGACGGTGTGCCCGGCCCGGCAGTTGGTCTCGCCGATCAGCTCGGGGGTGACCACCTCGCACAGGCGGTCGGTGGTCGTGGGCGTCGCGATCTTCACGGTGAAGTCCACCGGCTCGCCCGGTCCGGCGAGCCGGAAGCCGTACGCCGGATCCCTGGTCCAGCCGCGCGGGTCCCCGAGGATCGCCTCGACGGAACGGGCGGCGGAGTCCGGGTCGACCCCGCTGCCCTCCTCGACCTCGATCCGCCAGCGGAGGGCGGGCCCCTTGCCGTGGGCCTTGCCGGAGGCGCCGGAGGCCTGGAAGGTGCCCGGCCCGGAGGTCGGCACCGGCTTTGCGGGCGCCGCGGGACTGGGAGCAGCGGGCGTGGGCGAGGCCGGGGGCTGCTGCGAGGGGGAGCCGGACGGTCTCGCGGGGCCGGGGGAACGTCTGCCGCCCTGCGCGGCCGCGTCGGAGCCCTCGGCGGATTCCCCGTCCTGCTGGTCGGGTCGGGACGCCACCGACCGGCCGTCCGCCGTCGTACGCGCATCGTCGCCCGGTGCCATCGCGTACGCGGTCGCCGAGACAGCGACGAGGGCCGCCGAACCGAGGATGATCGTACGCCGCAGCCGCTTGCGCCGCTCGGCCCGGCGCTGCGCGCGCGGGCTGAGGCGGGAGCGACCGGTGGAATGGCCTGCCGGCATCGTGAAGCCCTTTGCTCGTGGCGGCCGCCACGGATCCGGCCGCTGGTCAGGGCCCATGATCCAATGGGTGGCCGTCGCCTGGCCGCACCACCCCCAGTCAACGGTCCCCGGGGCCCCGGGCGTAACTGTCCTTCGGGCCAGTTGTCCGGTTCCATCCGGGCGTGGGGCGTGTCTCCCCGGTTGAGCACGGCCTGAGAGGATGGGCCCGTACCCGCCGATCCGCACACACCGAGGGGCGAACAACAGTGACAAGGGCTTCCCTGGACAAGCAGCCGCACGAAGTCGCCTCCATGTTCGACGGGGTCGCGGCGAACTACGACCTCACCAACGACGTCCTCTCGCTCGGCCAGGCCCGGATCTGGCGCAAGGAGGTCGCCAAGGCGGTCGGCGCGCGCCCCGGGCACAAGGTCCTCGACCTGGCCGCCGGGACCGCGACCTCCTCGCTGCCGTTCGCCGCGACGGGCGCGTACGTGGTCCCCTGCGACTTCTCGCTTGGCATGCTGCGCGAGGGCAAGAAGAAGCACTCCTGGCTGCCGCTGACCGCCGGGGACGCGACGAAGCTGCCCTTCAAGGACGACGTCTTCGACACCGTGACGATCTCCTTCGGGCTGCGCAACGTCCAGGACACCGACACGGCGCTGCGCGAGCTGTACCGGGTGACCAAGCCCGGCGGCCAGGTCGTCATCTGCGAGTTCTCGCAGCCCACGTGGGCGCCCTTCCGCATGGTCTACACCGAGTACCTGATGCGGGCCCTGCCGCCGGTGGCCCGCGCGGTCTCGTCCAACCCCGACGCGTACGTGTACCTCGCCGAGTCCATCCGCGAGTGGCCCGACCAGCCCGGGCTGGCGGGGGTGCTGCAGAAGGCCGGCTGGTCCAAGGTGGCCTGGCGCAACCTCAGCGGCGGCATCGTGGCCCTGCACCGGGGCATCAAGGGCTGACCTGTGGACGCTGCGCCCATGAACTACGCAGGGCTGCTGGAGCAGATCGCGGCCGACATCGCCCCGCTGGTGGGCAGCGGCACCCCCGCCGAGTACATCCCGGCGCTCGCGTCCGTGGATCCCGGGCAGTTCGGGATGGCGATCGCCGACCTCGACGGCAACGTCTTCGGGGTCGGGGACTGGCAGGTGCCCTTCTCCGCCCAGTCCATCACCAAGGTCTTCGCGCTCGCCCTGGCGCTGGCGGAGGGCGGCGACGCGCTGTGGGAGCGGGTCGGGCGGGAGCCCTCCGGCAACCCGTTCAACTCGCTCGTGCAGCTGGAGTACGAGAACGGCATCCCGCGCAATCCGTTCATCAACGCGGGGGCGCTGGTGGTCACGGACCGGCTCCAGACCCTGACGGGTGACGCGAGCAGCGAACTGCTCGGCTTCCTGCGGGCGGAGAGCGGCAATCCGGACATAGGGTTCGACGCGGAGGTCGCGGCGTCCGAGCAGGAGCACGGCGACCGTAACGCGGCCGTGGCCCACTTCATGGCCTCGTACGGGAACATCGACAACCCAGTGCCGGCGCTGCTGGACCACTACTTCTGGCAGTGCTCGATCGAGATGAGCTGCGCGGACCTCGCCCGTGCCGGGCGCTTCCTCGCACGGCACGGGCTGCGCGCGGACGGGTCGCGGCTGCTGACGCGCAGCGAGGCGAAGCAGATCAACGCGGTGATGCTGACCTGCGGGACGTACGACGCGGCGGGCGAGTTCGCGTACCGGGTGGGCCTGCCGGGCAAGAGCGGCGTCGGCGGCGGCATCGTGGCGGTCGTCCCGGGCCTGTGCGCGCTGGCGGTCTGGAGCCCGGGCCTGGACGCCCACGGCAACTCGGTGGCGGGCGTGGCGGCCCTGGACCGCTTCACGACCCTGACGGGTCTGTCGGTGTTCTAGGCGGCCGGTCCCCGGCGGGGGATGCGCGGGGCCGGGGCCGGGGTGGGGTGTCGGCCGGGACTGCATGATTTATGGCGCCCTGTGCCGTGCTTCGGCCCTTACGGGCCCAGGCCTCGCCACAGATCACGTTTTACGTCCCGGCCGACACCCAACCCCCCGGCCCCGACCGACCCGTCGGGCCCGCTTCAACACGGCATCGTCCAGCGCCCGTCGGCTACTCGCCCTGGAGGGAGAGTTCGTAGCGGCGGCCGTAGCGGGTGCCGCTCGGGAGGAGGAAGCGTTCCGCCAGGGTCATGCCCAGCCGCTCGGCCACGGCTATCGAGCGGACGTTCTCGTCGTTGATCATCGCCACGACGCGGGGGAGACCGGCCTCCCGGACCCGTTCCAGCGTGGCGAGCGCGGCGGCGTACGCGTAGCCCTGCCCCCAGTACCGGCGGCCCAGCCGCCAGCCGATCTCGATCTCGCCGACCGGCCCCCACGGCCTCTCCTCGGGCCACGGCTGCGCGCCGGTGAAGCCGATCACCGTGCCCTCCCCGTCCAGCAGGGTCCACAGGCAGTAGCCGAGCCGTGCGTCGTGCAAGCGCTGGCGCGCGGTCAACTCCTCGTACAGCGACAGCTCGGCGGGGCCGCCGAGGAACTCCATGACCTCGGGGTCGTCGAAGACGCGGTGCCAGGCGCGCGCGTCCTCGTCGGTGGGCACGCGGAGCTGTACGGCGGGGAGCGGCCGGGTCGGCGAGGTGGTCATCGGAGGCAGCCCTTCGGTTCGCGATCTCTATCGCTGCATAGACTGCACATGTCCGGTGCCGCCCGGCACCCTTTATCGAGTATCGAGCCTTCGGGAGACCCCGCAGTGACCGAGCCCCTCTCCGAACACTCCGCGGACGTGATCGTCGTCGGGGCCGGGCCCGCCGGCTCGACCACCGCCTACTACCTCGCCAAGGCCGGACTGGACGTCCTGCTGCTGGAGAAGACGGCTTTCCCGCGCGAGAAGGTGTGCGGTGACGGGCTGACGCCCCGTGCCACCAAGCAGCTGGTGGCGATGGGCATCGACATCTCCGAAGAGGCCGGCTGGCTCCGCAACAAGGGCCTGCGCATCATCGGCGGCGGGCAGCGGCTCCAGCTGGACTGGCCGGAACTCGCCTCCTTCCCGGACTACGGACTCGTCCGCAAGCGCGACGACTTCGACGAGATCCTGGCCCGCCAGGCGCAGAAGGCCGGCGCCCGGCTGTACGAGCGCTGCAACGTCGGCGAGCCGGTCCGCGACCCGCGCACCGGGCACATCACCGGCGTGCAGGCGAAGCTGGGCGAGGAGAAGACGCCCGTCACCTTCCACGCCCCGCTGGTCGTCGCCGCCGACGGCAACTCCTCCCGGCTGTCCCTCGCCATGGGCCTGCACCGGCGCGAGGACCGTCCGATGGGCGTCGCCGTCCGTACGTACTTCACCTCGCCCCGGCACGACGACGACTACCTGGAGTCGTGGCTGGAACTGTGGGACCGGCGCGGTGCGCAGGACCGGCTGCTGCCCGGCTACGGCTGGATCTTCGGCATGGGCGACGGCACGTCCAACGTCGGCCTCGGCATCCTCAACTCCTCCTCCGCCTTCAAGGAGCTGGACTGGCGCGAGGTCCTCAAGGCCTGGTGCGCGTCCATGCCGGAGGACTGGGGCTACACCCCCGAGAACATGACGCACCCGATCCGCGGCGCGGCCCTGCCGATGGCCTTCAACCGGCAGCCGCACTACACCAAGGGCCTGCTGCTGGTCGGTGACGCGGGCGGCCTCGTCAACCCGTTCAACGGCGAGGGCATCGCCTACGCCATGGAGTCGGGCCAGATCGCGGCCGACGTCATCGTGCAGGCCCACGCCCGGGCCACCCCGGCCCAGCGCGAACTGGCGCTGCACAACTACCCGAAGGTGCTCAAGGAGACCTACGGCGGTTACTACACGCTGGGTCGCGCCTTCGTGAAGCTGATCGGCAACCCGAAGGTCATGAAGGTCGCGGCGCAGCGCGGCCTGACCCACCCGGTGCTGATGAGGTTCACGCTGAAGATGCTGGCCAACCTGACCGACCCGACGGGCGGCGACGCGATGGACCGCATCATCAACGGCCTCTCGAAGGTGGCTCCGAAGGCCTGACGGGGCTACTCGCCACAACGGGCGGGCCGGGCGGGGGGTTCCCCGCCGCGGCCCGCTTCCGCATCCGTGCCGCCGTGCACGGTACGCACGCACCTGGCCAGCAGCACCAGACCGCACAGCAGCAGCGCCCCCGAGGCGCTCCAGCCGAGCCCGAGGGTGAGGGCGCTGCCCGGCTTCTGCCAGGGGCGGGCGGTGGTCAGCAGCCAGCCGCCGACGCCGAGGAGGCCGAGCCCGAGGGCGGCCGGGGCCGCGGTCGGGTCACCGGCGCCGTGGTACACGTACGGCTTCAGGTTCACGGGACGACCACCTCCAGGTCGACGGTGAGAACGCGCCACCGCTGGCTTCATCTTCTCAGGGCTTCGGCCGGTTCGGCACGGGCCGCCCGTCAGGCGGGACGGAGCCCGGCCGGCAGCCTGCGCGAGCAGCCCGGTGAGCCTCGCCCGAGGAACGCCGAAGGGCCGTCACTCCACCCCCGAGCGGGGGAGTGACGGCCCTTCGTACATTTTGGACGGTTCAGCCCAGAAGGCTCAACTCAGAGGACGCGGACGGCGCCCGTCGGCTTGTCGTAGCTGAGGTTGCGCTCGACGATGCCCGTGCTGGGGTTCTGCGCGCCGACGAACTTGCCGCCGCCGACGTAGATGGCGACGTGGTACGCGCTGCCACGGGGGCCCCAGTACAGGATGTCGCCCGGCTGCAGGGCGCTCAGGGAGACCGAGGTGCCCGCGGAGGACTGCGCCTGGGACACGCGCGGCAGGGAGATGCCGGCCTGGCGGTAGGCGGCCTGGACGAGGCCAGAGCAGTCGAACGAGGACGGGCCGGTGCCGCCCGACACGTACGCCTTGCCGACCTGCGCGCGGGCGAAGTTCACGATGGCGGCGGCGGAGCCGGTCGCCGGGGCGGCCACGGAGGCGCCGGAGCCGTCGCTGGGGGTCGCGCTGGAGGAGGACTTCGTCGACAGCGTGGTGCGGGCGGCGGCGCGGGTCGCGCGCTCGGCCTCGGCCTTGCGGGCGGCCTCTTCCTGGGCCTTCTTCTCTTCGTCGGCCTGCTGCTGAGCGTCTTCCTTGGCCTTCTTCGCCTCGGCGGCGGCGCCGGTGCGGGCGCTCTCCTCCTGGGCGGTCAGTTCGCCCGCGACGGCGGCGGCACGGGTGTTCTCCGCGGCCGTGGTGACGGCGGAGGAGACCTCGGCGGCAAGGTCCAGGTTGAGGACCGGCATTTCGAGCGTCGTCTCGGCCACGGGCTCGGCGGACGGGGACGCGCTCGCGGTGCCGGCCATGGCCAGGGTGCTGAGGACGCCACCGGCAACTCCGGCGCGGACCGCGAGCTTCGAGGCGCTGCGGCGGGGCTTCCGGTGGCTGGGTATGTGAGCGGTGGTGGACATGAGAACAACCGCTATCAGGGTGTCCGGGTTCCCTTCAAGAAACGTGGGCTGCGCCACAGTTGTGCGCGAAAGGCGCTAACCGGGCGCGTCGCGCTCCTTATTGACGCCGTAACGGGCGAAACGGACACCCTTTCACAAGGCTGTGATCATGGGTTATCGACAATAAGTCCGAATTGATCCTCGGACTACCATCTCGCCGCACAGATGGCCAAGCCCCCTTTCGGAGGCGTCAATTCAGAGTGGCGCAGGTCACAGGAGCGTCACGTTGTGCGGACGCTGTGGCCTGTCCGTGATCCCGCCGTGAACTGCCCGGCCGGTTCGTGAACGGATGCACGCGGCCGGCGGCGCCCCAGGACCCGCGTCTGCCCCGTGTCCACCTCCGTACACGTGGGCTCCCCCGACCGGGCGACGCCGATCCCTTTATCACTCCAGCGCCGCCGTCACCAATTTGCCTGCAATGGCCACCATTTGATAATGCGCAACCCTCTCTACCTGCGGTAACGGGGTCAGATGTCACCTTTGGTGATCATGTGGATGCTTCGCGTATGAAGATCACCACTCATCAGCCTTCATGATCGTTCGCCAGGTGGTGGAGATCACAAACTCGTTGTTGTAACCCGTGTCGCAGATCACAGAGGAGCGGGCATAAGATGCGCACCAGTCCGGCTTGTGAACTGCCTCACATGCGAGCGAGGCGGGGCACTCGGCGCCGGCAGCGGTCCAACGGTCAAGGACGACTGGAAGGAGCGAGGAGCGTGAATGCGTACGCACCCATCCTCGTGCTCGGCGCCCTCGGCGCAGGGTTTGCGATCTTCTCCGTGGTCATGGCCACGCTGATCGGCCCGAAACGGTACAACCGGGCAAAGCTTGAGGCATACGAGTGCGGCATCGAGCCGACTCCGGTGCCGGCCGGCGGCGGTCGCTTCCCCATCAAGTACTACCTGACGGCGATGCTCTTCATCGTCTTCGACATCGAGGTTGTCTTCCTCTACCCCTGGGCCGTCACCTTCGACTCCCTGGGGATCTTCGGGCTCGTCGAGATGCTGCTCTTCGTGCTCACCGTCTTCGTCGCCTACGCCTACGTCTGGCGCCGCGGCGGCCTGGAATGGGACTGAGGGGCTGAATTTTCCATGGGACTGGAAGAGAAGCTGCCGAGCGGCTTCCTGCTGACCACCGTCGAACAGGCCGCGGGCTGGGTGCGCAAGTCATCCGTCTTCCCCGCGACCTTCGGCCTGGCGTGCTGCGCCATCGAGATGATGACCACCGGAGCGGGCCGGTACGACCTGGCCCGCTTCGGCATGGAGGTCTTCCGCGGCTCGCCGCGCCAGGCCGATCTGATGATCGTGGCGGGCAGGGTCAGCCAGAAGATGGCGCCGGTGCTGCGGCAGGTGTACGACCAGATGCCCGCTCCCAAATGGGTCATCTCCATGGGGGTTTGCGCATCTTCAGGCGGAATGTTCAATAACTACGCGATTGTCCAGGGCGTCGACCACATCGTCCCCGTGGACATCTACCTGCCCGGCTGCCCGCCGCGCCCCGAGATGCTGATGGACGCGATCCTCAAGCTCCACCAGAAGATCCAGGGCTCCAAGCTCGGCGTCAACAGGGAAGAGGCGGCCCGGGAGGCGGAGGAGGCGGCCCTCAAGGCCCTCCCCATCATCGAGATGAAGGGGCTGCTCCGGTGAGTGAGACCCGCGAACCCAACCCCGACAAGGAACTCAGCCGGCAGAACCTGCCCGGCCAGCGCGGGGACCACGGCGAGGAGGTCCGCGTCCAGCGCGGCATGTTCGGCGCCCGCGGCGGCGGCGACACCTCCGGCTACGGCGGCCTCGTGCGCTCCGTACGCCTGCCCGGCGCGACCAGCCGCCCGTACGGTTCCTACTTCGACGAGGTGGCCGACGAACTCGAAGGCGCCCTGGAGGAGCAGGACCTGGTCCCCGAGAACGCCATCGAGAAGACGGTGGTCGACCGTGGCGAGCTGACCCTCCACATCGCCCGTGAGCACCTCGTCCGGGTCGCGAGCGTCCTGCGCGACGACCCCGCCCTGCGCTTCGAACTCTGCACCGGCGTATCCGGCGTGCACTTCCCGCAGGACAAGGGCCGCGAGCTGCACGCCGTCTACCACCTGCGCTCGCTCACCCACGGCCGCGTCCTGCGCCTGGAGGTGTCGGTGCCGGACAGCGACCCGCACGTCCCCTCGCTCGTCTCCGTCTACCCGACCAACGACTGGCACGAGCGCGAGACGTACGACTTCTTCGGCCTGATCTTCGACGGGCACCCGGCCCTCACCCGGATCATGATGCCGGACGACTGGCAGGGCTTCCCGCAGCGCAAGGACTACCCGCTCGGCGGCATCGCCGTCGAGTACAAGGGCGCCCAGATCCCGGCTCCCGACCAGCGGAGGTCGTACAGCTGATGTCCCCCACCTCGAAGAACGCAGAAAACCACGCCTCCGCCGATCACGCATCCGCGCGCGAGACGACCGAGGGCACCGTCTACACCGTCACCGGCGGTGACTGGGACGAGATCGTCCAGTCCGCGGCCAAGGCCGACGACGAGCGGATCGTCGTCAACATGGGTCCCCAGCACCCGTCCACCCACGGAGTGCTCCGCCTGATCCTGGAGATCGACGGCGAGACGGTCACCGAGGCCCGCTGCGGCATCGGCTACCTGCACACCGGCATCGAGAAGAACCTCGAATACCGCAACTGGACGCAGGGCACCACCTTCGTCACGCGCATGGACTACCTGACGCCGTTCTTCAACGAGACGGCCTACTGCCTCGGCGTCGAGAAGCTGCTCGGCATCACCGACCAGATCCCGGACCGCGCCACCGTCATCCGCGTCCTGCTGATGGAACTCAACCGGCTCTCCTCCCACCTGGTGTGCATCGCCACCGGCGGCATGGAGCTGGGCGCGACCACGATCATGATCTACGGCTTCCGGGACCGCGAGCTGATCCTCGACATCTTCGAGCTGATCACGGGCCTGCGCATGAACCACGCGTTCGTCCGCCCCGGCGGCCTCGCGCAGGACCTGCCCCCGGGCGCCGTCGACCAGCTGCGCGAGTTCGTGAAGACCATGAAGAAGAACCTGCCGGAGTACGACAAGCTCGCCACCGGCAACCCCATCTTCAAGGCCCGCATGCAGGACGTCGGCTACCTCGACCTCACCGGCTGCATGGCGCTCGGCGCCACCGGACCGATCCTGCGCTCCGCGGGCCTGCCCCACGACCTGCGCAAGTCGGACCCGTACTGCGGCTACGAGAACTACGAGTTCGACGTGCCGACCACCGACACCTGCGACTCCTACGGGCGGTTCTTGATCCGCCTGGAGGAGATGCGCCAGTCGCTGCGGATCGTCGAGCAGTGCCTGGACCGGCTGGCGCCGGGACCGGTCATGGTCGCCGACAAGAAGATCGCCTGGCCGGCGCAGCTGGCGATGGGCCCGGACGGCCTCGGCAACTCGCTCGACCACATCAAGAACATCATGGGCACCTCCATGGAGGCCCTCATCCACCACTTCAAGCTGGTGACCGAGGGCTTCCGGGTACCGGCCGGGCAGGCGTACAGCGCCGTCGAGTCGCCGAAGGGCGAGCTCGGCGTGCACGTCGTCTCCGACGGCGGCACCCGCCCCTACCGGGTCCACTTCCGCGACCCGTCCTTCACCAACCTGCAGGCCATGGCCGCGATGTGCGAGGGCGGCCAGGTCGCCGACGTCATCGTCGCCGTCGCCTCCATCGACCCCGTGATGGGAGGCGTCGACCGATGACCGACATCCAGTTGGGGATGCCCCAGCTTCCCGCCCCCGACTTCCCGGCCGAGGTGCGCGCCCGGCTCGAAGCGGACGCGCGGGAAGTCGTCGCCCGCTACCCCGACAGCCGCTCCGCGCTGCTGCCCCTGCTGCACCTGTGCCAGTCGGAGGAGGGCCACGTCTCGCGCACCGGCATCCGCTTCTGCGCCGACGTACTGGGCCTGACCACGGCCGAGGTCACGGCCGTGGCCACCTTCTACACGATGTACCGGCGCAGGCCCTCCGGGGACTACCAGGTCGGCGTCTGTACGAACACCCTGTGCGCGGTGATGGGCGGCGACGCCATCTTCGAGGAGCTCAAGGAGCACCTCGGGGTCGGCAACAACGAGACCACCCCGGACGGCAAGGTCACCCTGGAGCACATCGAGTGCAACGCGGCCTGCGACTTCGCCCCCGTGGTGATGGTCAACTGGGAGTTCTTCGACAACCAGACGCCCGAGTCCGCCAAGGCCATGGTCGACGACCTGCTGGCGGGCCGCGAGGTCTCGCCGACCCGGGGCGCGCCGCTGTGCACGTACAAGGAGACGGCCCGGATCCTGGCCGGCTTCCCGGACGAGCGCGAGGGCGCGGTCGAGGCAACCGGCGGCGCCGGCCCCGCCTCCCTGATCGGGCTGCGCATCGCCCGTGGGGAATCCCCCCACACCCCGATCGTCCACCCGCGTGGCGAAGCCCCTGGCGAGACCACCACCGAGGGAGGGGAGTGATGACGGTGTCGTCTGAACTGAGCAATGGGGGTGCCTCCCGGCCACAGTCCGGCGGAGGCTCGAGCCCGGACAAGCTCCTCGCACCCGTCCTGTCGGCGTTCTGGGACGAGCCCCGGTCGTGGACGCTGGAGACGTACCGGCGCCACGAGGGCTACGAAGGCCTGCGCAAAGCCCTCGCGATGACCCCGGACGACCTCATCGCCTACGTGAAGGACTCGGGTCTGCGCGGACGCGGCGGCGCGGGCTTCCCCACCGGAATGAAGTGGCAGTTCATCCCGCAGGGCGACGGAAAGCCGCACTACCTCGTCGTGAACGCGGACGAGTCGGAACCGGGAACCTGCAAGGACATCCCCCTTCTCTTCGCCAACCCGCACTCCCTCATCGAGGGAATGATCATCGCCTGCTACGCGATCCGGTCGCAGCACGCCTTCATCTACCTGCGCGGCGAGGTGGTCCCGGTCCTGCGGCGCCTGCACGAGGCGGTGCGCGAGGCGTACGAGGCCGGTTACCTCGGGAAGGACATCCTGGGGAGCGGGCTCGACCTCGACATCACGGTGCACGCGGGGGCGGGCGCGTACATCTGCGGCGAGGAGACGGCTCTGCTCGACTCCCTCGAAGGCCGGCGCGGTCAGCCCCGGCTGCGTCCTCCCTTCCCTGCCGTCGAGGGGCTCTACGCGTGCCCCACTGTCGTCAACAACGTCGAGTCCATCGCCTCGGTTCCCGCGATCCTGAACAAGGGCAAGGACTGGTTCAAGTCGATGGGGACGGAGAAGTCCCCCGGCTTCACGCTGTACTCGCTCTCCGGGCACGTCGCCGGGCCCGGCCAGTACGAGGCCCCGCTCGGGATCACCCTGCGCCAGCTGCTCGACATGAGCGGCGGGATGCGGCCCGGACACCGGCTGAAGTTCTGGACCCCGGGCGGCTCCTCCACCCCGATGTTCACGGACGAGCACCTGGACGTCCCGCTCGACTACGAGGGCGTCGGCGCGGCCGGCTCGATGCTCGGCACCAAGGCCCTCCAGTGCTTCGACGAGACGACCTGCGTGGTGCGGGCCGTCACCCGGTGGACCGAGTTCTACGCCCACGAGTCCTGCGGCAAGTGCACCCCGTGCCGCGAAGGCACGTACTGGCTGGTCCAGCTGCTCCGCGACATCGAGGCCGGCAAGGGCGTCATGTCCGACCTCGACAAGCTGAACGACATCGCCGACAACATCAACGGCAAGTCCTTCTGCGCGCTGGGCGACGGCGCGGCCAGCCCGATCTTCTCCTCGCTCAAGTACTTCCGCGAGGAGTACGAGCGGCACATCACGGGCAGGGGCTGCCCCTTCGACCCCAAGAAGTCGACCCTCTGGGCTGACACGGAGGTGAACGCATGACCGTCGCCAGTAACGCTCCCGCCGGTGGCGGAGGGGCTGCGGTACCGCCCGAGAACCTGGTGTCCCTCACCATCGACGGCGTCGAGCTGTCGGTCCCCAAGGGCACCCTCGTCATCCGGGCGGCCGAGCAGCTCGGCATCGAGATCCCCCGGTTCTGCGACCACCCCCTCCTCTCCCCGGCCGGCGCCTGCCGCCAGTGCATCGTCGAGGTCGAGGGCCAGCGCAAGCCGATGGCCTCCTGCACGATCACCTGCACCGACGGCATGGTGGTCAAGACGCAGCTCACCTCCGAGGTCGCCGACAAGTCCCAGCGCGGGGTGATGGAGCTGCTGCTCATCAACCACCCGCTGGACTGCCCGGTCTGCGACAAGGGCGGCGAGTGCCCCCTGCAGAACCAGGCGATGTCCCACGGCAACGCGGAATCGCGTTTCGAGGGCAAGAAGCGCACCTACGAGAAGCCCGTCCCGATCTCCACGCAGGTGCTGCTGGACCGCGAGCGGTGCGTGCTCTGCGCGCGCTGCACCCGCTTCTCCAACGAGATCGCCGGTGACCCGATGATCGAGCTGCTGGAGCGCGGCGCGCTCCAGCAGGTCGGCATCGGCGAGGGCGACCCGTTCGAGTCGTACTTCTCCGGCAACACCATCCAGATCTGCCCCGTCGGCGCGCTCACCTCCGCCGCGTACCGCTTCCGCTCCCGCCCCTTCGACCTCGTCTCCTCCCCGAGCGTGTGCGAGCACTGCGCGGGCGGCTGCGCGACCCGGACCGACCACCGCCGCGGCAAGGTGCTGCGCCGGCTGGCCGCGGAGGACCCCGAGGTCAACGAGGAATGGGTCTGCGACAAGGGCCGCTTCGGCTTCCGGTACGCGCAGCAGCGGGACCGGCTCACCACCCCCCTGGTGCGCAACGCCGCCGGGGTCCTGGAGCCGGCGAGCTGGCCCGAGGCCCTGGAGGCCGCGGCGAACGGCCTGACCGCCGCCCGCGGCCGGGCCGGAGTGCTGACCGGCGGCCGGCTCACCGTCGAGGACGCCTACGCGTACTCCAAGTTCGCCCGGGTGGTGCTCGACACCAACGACATCGACTTCCGGGCCCGCGTGCACAGCGCGGAGGAGGCCGACTTCCTGGCCGCCACCGTGGCCGGCACCGGCAAGGACCTCGGCGGCGACGGGGTCACGTACTCCTCGCTGGAGGCGGCGCCCGCGGTGCTGCTCGTCGGCATCGAGGCCGAGGAGGAGGCCCCGGGGGTCTTCCTGCGGCTGCGCAAGGCCCACCGCAAGCACAAGCAGCGGACCTTCGCCCTCGCGCCCTTCGCCACCCGCGGCCTGGAGAAGGCGGGCGGCACCCTGCTGGCCGCCGCTCCCGGCACCGAGCCCGAGTGGCTCGACGCACTCGCCTCCCGTACCGGCCTGGAGGCCGGCGGCGGGGAGGCCGCCGACGCGCTGCGGGCGCAGGGCGCCGTCATCGTCGTCGGGGAGCGCCTCGCCGGGGTGCCCGGTGCGCTGACCGCCGCCGTACGGGCGGCCACCGCGACCGGGGCCGCCCTGGTGTGGATCCCGCGCCGGGCCGGTGAGCGCGCCGCAGTCGAGGCCGGTGCGCTGCCGTCGCTGCTGCCAGGCGCCCGTCCGGCCACCGACCCGCGGGCGCGTGACGAGGTCGCCACCGCCTGGGGCCTGGACGAACTCCCGCACCGCTACGGCCGCGACACCGGCCAGATCGTCGAGGCCGCCGCCGGGCGCGAACTGTCCGCCCTGCTGGTGGCGGGCGTCGAGGTCGCGGACCTGCCGGACCCGGCCCGCGCCCGGATCGCGCTCCAGGAGGCCTTCGTGGTCTCCCTGGAACTGCGGCCCGGCGAGGTCACCGACCACGCCGACGTGGTCCTCCCGGTCGCCGCGGTGGCCGAGAAGGCGGGCACCTTCATCAACTGGGAGGGCAGGGTCCGGCCGTTCGAGGCCGCGCTCAAGCCCGACCAGATGACCCGCCGGCTCGCCCCCGCCGACGGGCGCGTGCTGCACATGCTGGCCGACGCGGCCGACCGGCCGATCGCGCTGCCCGACGTACACGCCGTACGCCGGGAGCTCGACGGCCTCGGTCCGTGGACCGGGGAGCGCGCCGCCGAGCAGTCCGCGGACACCGCGACGCTGCCCCGCCCGGGAGCGGGCGAGGCGGTCCTCGCGGGCCACCGGCTCCTCCTCGACCAGGGCAGGCTCCAGGAGGGCGACGACGCCCTGGCCGGTACCCGGCACGAGGCGAACGCCCGGCTCTCGGCGGCCACGGCCGCCGAGACGGGCGTCAAGAACGGGGACGTCCTCGCGGTCACGGGCCCGGCCGGCTCCGTGGAACTCCCGCTCCGGATCACCGAGATGCCCGACCGGGTGGTCTGGCTCCCGCTGAACTCCACCGGCTCGGGCGTCCTCGCCGACACCGGTGCCCGCCCGGGCACCCTCGTACGCATCGGCCCGGCGACACCGGCCGGAGCGGGCGACACCACTGCGGAGGTGGGCGCGTGAACGCGGTACACGGTGATCTCGTACAACTTGCCGCCGAGGACCTGTCCCTGTTCGGCAAGGACGTCTGGTGGCTGGTCGTCCTCAAGGCGGTGTTCTGCTTCGCCTTCCTGATGGTGACCGTGCTCTTCTCCATCGTGTGGGAGCGCAAGGTCGTCGCCTGGATGCAGCTGCGCATCGGCCCCAACCGGCACGGACCCTGGGGCCTGCTCCAGTCGCTCGCCGACGGCGTCAAGCTGATGCTCAAGGAAGACGTCATCGTCAAGCGGGCCGACAAGGTCGTCTACGTCCTGGCCCCGATCATCGCGGCGATCCCGGCCTTCATGGCCATCGCGGTGATCCCCTTCGGCCCGCCCGGCGACGAGGTCTCCATCTTCGGCCAGCGCACCACGATGCAGCTGACCGACCTGCCCATCGCGATGCTCTACATCCTCGCGGTGGCCTCGGTCGGCATCTACGGCATCGTGCTGGCGGGCTGGTCCTCCGGCTCGACGTACCCGCTCCTCGGCGGCCTGCGCTCCTGCGCGCAGATGATCTCCTACGAGATCGCGATGGGCGTGGCCTTCGCCTCGGTCTTCCTCTACTCCGGGTCGATGTCGACCTCGGCGATCGTGGAAGCCCAGGCGGACCGCTGGTACATCGTCCTGCTGCCGGTGTCCTTCATCATCTACGTCGTCACGATGGTCGGCGAGACGAACCGCGCCCCCTTCGACATGCCGGAGTCCGAGGGCGACCTGGTCGGCGGTTTCAACACCGAGTACTCGTCCATCAAGTTCGCGCTGTTCATGCTCGCCGAGTACGTCAACATGGTCACCGTCTCGGCGGTCTCGGTCACGCTCTTCCTGGGCGGCTGGCGTGCCCCCTACCCGATCAGCCACTTCTGGGAGGGCGCGAACCACGGCTGGTGGCCGTTGCTCTGGTTCGTCATCAAGGTCCAGCTGCTGCTGTTCTTCTTCATCTGGCTGCGCGGCACGCTGCCGCGCGTGCGCTACGACCAGCTGATGAAGCTCGGCTGGAAGGTCCTGATCCCGGTCTCCGTGGTCTGGCTGATGATGGTCGCCACCGTCCGGGCGCTGCGCAACGAGTCGTACGACTTCAGCGAGATCGTCCTGTACGTCGGCGGCGCCGTCGTGGCGGTGCTGCTCGTCTCCTTCGTCGCGGACATCTTCCGCGACAAGCGCGAGAAGGCCTCCGCCGAGGAGGCCGGCAAGGCCGCCGCGGCCGAGCCCTTCGACCCGCTGGCGGGCGGATTCCCCGTACCGCCCAAGCCGGGCCAGCACCTGGCACCCGTACCGCGCCGACGGCCTCGCGGAGAGCGAGAGCTGATTGTCAGTGGCGGAGCGAATACTGACAGTGACCGAGAGGAGGGTTGAGACATGTCTGACGAAAAGTGGCAGAACCCGGTGGCCGGCTTCGGCGTGACCTTCAAGGCCATGTTCAAGAAGCGCCTCACCGAGCAGTACCCGGAGACGCACAAGACCACCGCCCCGCGCTTCCACGGACGGCACCAGCTCAACCGGCACCCGGACGGTCTGGAGAAGTGCATCGGGTGCGAACTGTGCGCCTGGGCCTGCCCCGCCGACGCCATCTACGTGGAGGGCGCGGACAACACCGAGGAGGAGCGCTACTCCCCGGGAGAGCGGTACGGAGCGGTCTACCAGATCAACTACGCCCGCTGCATCCTGTGCGGGCTGTGCGTCGAGGCGTGCCCGACCAGGGCGCTGACCATGACGAACGAGTTCGAACTGGCCGATGCCAGCCGCGAGTCACTCATCTACACCAAGGAGCAGCTGCTCGCCGGTCTCACCGAGGGCATGGTCGAGGCACCGCACCCGATGTTCCCCGGCACCGAGGACACGGACTACTACCGCGGACTGGTGACGGGGGCCGCTCCCGGCACGGTCCGGCAAGTGGCCGTCTCCAAGGGCGAGGTGGCCAAGGGCGAGGCCGCGGAAGACGACGAGGAGGTGCAGGCATGAGCGCCATCGCCGCCGCCACCCTGACCTCGACGGGCGAGGCGGTCCAGTTCTGGGTCCTCGGCACGGTCGCCGTCATCGGCGCACTCGCGACGATCCTGATGAAGAAGGCCGTGCACAGCGCCCTCAGCCTGGCCGGAACGATGATCGTCCTGGCGGTCTTCTACCTCGCCAACGGGGCGTACTTCCTGGGCGTCGTCCAGGTCATCGTCTACACCGGCGCCATCATGATGCTCTTCCTCTTCGTGGTCATGCTCGTCGGCGTCACCGCCGCCGACTCCCTGAAGGAGACCATCAAGGGGCAGCGCTGGCTGGCGGTCCTGTGCGGTCTCGGCTTCGGCATCCTGCTGATCGCCGGCATCGGCCACGCCAACCTCACCCACTTCAACGGGCTCGGCCGGATCAACTCGGCCGGGCACGTCGAGGGCCTGGCCCAGTTGATCTTCACCAAGTACGTCTTCGCCTTCGAGATCACCGGTGCGCTGCTGATCACCGCGGCCGTCGGCGCGATGGTGCTCACCCACCGCGAGCGCACCGAGCGGGCCGCCACCCAGCGCGAACTGGCCGAGCGCCGCGTCCGCGAGGGCGTCCAGCTCCCGCCGCTGCCCGCGCCCGGCGTCTACGCCCGGCACAACGCGGTGGACGTGGCCGGCCTGCTGCCGGACGGCACCCCCTCCGAGCTGACGGTCAGCAAGACGCTGCGCGCCCGCGGCCAGATCCGGGACGTCTCCGGCGAGGCGCTGGACGACCTGAAGGCGCTGGAGCAGCGGTCGGCGGAGCGCCTCGGCCGAGAGGAGGCCTCGAAGTGAATCCGGTCAACTACCTGTACCTGGCGGCCCTGCTGTTCACCATCGGCGCGGCCGGTGTGCTGATCCGCAAGAACGCGATCGTGCTGTTCATGTGCATCGAGCTGATGCTCAACGCCTGCAACCTCGCCTTCGTCACCTTCTCGCGGATGCACGGCAACCTCGACGGCCAGATCTTCGCGTTCTTCACGATGGTCGTCGCCGCCGCGGAGGTCGTGGTGGGCCTCGCGATCATCGTGTCGCTGTTCCGTACCCGCCACTCGGCCTCGGTCGACGACGCCAGCCTGATGAAGCTGTAAGGGGTCGCTGTGGATAACCTGATTGCGCTGCTGATCGCGGCGCCCCTGCTCGGAGCGGTGGTGCTGCTCTGCGGCGGCCGGCGCCTCGACAAGACCGGCCACTGGATCGGCACCCTGCTCGCGGCCGTCTCATTCGGCATCGGCGTCGCTCTGTTCGCCGACATGCTGGGGCGCAGCGCCGACGACCGCACGCTGACCCAGAACCTGTACACCTGGATCCCCGTCGAGGGCTTCCAGGCGGACATGGCCTTCCAGCTCGACCAGCTGTCGATGACCTTCGTCCTGCTGATCTCCGGGGTGGGCACGCTCATCCACGTGTACTCGATCGGGTACATGGAGCACGACGAGCGCCGCCGCCGCTTCTTCGGCTACCTCAACCTGTTCGTCGCGGCCATGCTGCTGCTGGTCCTCGCCGACAACTACCTGCTGCTGTACTTCGGCTGGGAGGGCGTGGGCCTCGCCTCGTACCTCCTGATCGGCTTCTGGCAGCACAAGCCCAGCGCGGCCACGGCCGCGAAGAAGGCCTTCCTGGTCAACCGCGTCGGCGACATGGGCCTGTCGATCGCGATCATGCTGATGTTCACCACCTTCGGTACGTTCACCTTCGGGCCGGTGTTCGGCGCGGTCGGCGAGGCGTCGGAAGGCAAGCTGACGGCGATCGGCCTGATGCTGCTGCTGGCCGCCTGCGGCAAGTCGGCCCAGGTACCGCTGCAGTCCTGGCTCGGTGACGCGATGGAGGGCCCGACCCCGGTCTCGGCCCTGATCCACGCGGCGACGATGGTGACGGCGGGCGTGTACCTGATCGTCCGCTCGGGCGCCATCTTCAACGGGGCGCCGGACGCGCAGCTGGTGGTCACGGTCGTGGGCGCGGTCACGCTGCTCTTCGGTGCGATCGTCGGTTGCGCGAAGGACGACATCAAGAAGGCCCTCGCCGGGTCGACGATGTCGCAGATCGGCTACATGATCCTCGCCGCGGGCCTCGGTCCGATCGGCTACGTCTTCGCGATCATGCACCTGGTGACGCACGGCTTCTTCAAGGCGGGCCTCTTCCTCGGCGCCGGTTCCGTGATGCACGGGATGAACGACGAGGTCGACATGCGCAAGTACGGCGGGCTCAGGAAGTACATGCCGGTCACCTTCGTCACCTTCGGCCTCGGCTACCTCGCGATCATCGGATTCCCGGGCCTGTCCGGCTTCTTCTCCAAGGACATGATCATCGAGGCGGCCTTCGCGAAGGGCGGCACCGAGGGCTGGATCCTCGGCGGGGTCGCCCTGCTGGGCGCCGGCATCACCGCCTTCTACATGACCCGCGTCATGCTCCTCACCTTCTTCGGCGAGAAGCGCTGGCAGCCCGCCCCGGACCCGGACACGACTCCTGGCATCGAGCCCGGCGTCGAGGTGCACCCCGGCGAGCTGCCGCACCCGCACGAGTCCCCGAAGTCCATGACCGTCCCGATGGTCATCCTGGCGTTCGGCTCAGTCTTCGCCGGCGCCTTCTTCGAGATCGGCGACCGCTTCCTGAACTGGCTGGAGCCCGTCACCGGGTACGCGCACGGCCACTCGCCGGTCAGCGCCATGACGGTGACGCTGGCCACCATGGCGATCCTGGTCGTCGGCGTCGCCATCGCCTGGTCGATGTACGGCCGCAGGCCCGTCCCGGTCGTCGCCCCGCGCGGCTCGCTCCTCACCCGGGCGGCCCGGCGGGACCTGTACCAGGACGACTTCAACCACGTCGTGCTGGTGCGCGGCGGGGAGCACCTGACCCGCTCGCTCGTGTACGTCGACCACAGCCTGGTCGACGGGGTGGTCAACGGGACGGCCGCCTCGGTCGGCGGGCTCTCGGGCCGGCTGCGCAAGCTGCAGAACGGCTACGCCCGCAGCTACGCGGTCTCGATGTTCGGGGGCGCGGCGATCCTGATCGCCGCGACCCTGCTGATGAGGGCGGTGTGAGATGAGTTTCCCGCTTCTGACGGTGACGGCCGCGGTCCCCGCGGCCGGTGCGATCCTGACGGCGGCCGTCCCGGCCGCCCGCAGAACCGCCGCCAAATGGCTCGCCCTGCTCTTCTCACTGGCGACCCTGGCCCTGGCCGCGCTCGTCGCGATCCGCTTCGAGCCCGGTGGCGACCGCTACCAGCTCACCGAATCCCGCCCCTGGATCGCCGACTTCGGCGTCCGCTACGAGCTGGGGGTGGACGGGATCGGGGTGGTGCTCATCGGCCTCACCGCGCTCCTGATCCCCTTCGTGATCGCGGCCGGCTGGCACGACGCCGACCCCCTCGAAACCCAATCCTCCCGATGGCGGCCGACGCAGGGCTTCTTCGCCCTGATCCTGCTGGTCGAGGCGATGGTGATCATCTCCTTCGAGGCCACCGACGTCTTCCTCTTCTACATCTTCTTCGAAGCCATGCTCATCCCGATGTACTTCCTCATCGGCGGCTTCGGGGACCGGGCGCACTCGGGTTCCGACGAGAACGCGACCGCGCAGCGCTCGTACGCGGCGGTCAAGTTCCTCCTCTACAACCTGGTCGGCGGCCTGATCATGCTGGCCGCCGTCATCGGGCTGTATGTGGTCGCCGGGAACTTCTCGCTCCAGGAGATCACCGCCGCCCGCGCCGCGGGCACGCTCGACATGGCGACCAACACCGAGCGGCTGCTGTTCCTCGGCTTCTTCTTCGCCTTCGCGGTGAAGGCCCCGCTGTGGCCGCTGCACACCTGGCTGCCGAACGCGATGGGCGAGTCCACCGCCCCGGTCGCCGTACTGATCACCGCGGTCGTCGACAAGGTCGGCACCTTCGCGATGCTCCGCTTCTGCCTCGGCCTCTTCCCCGACGCCAGCAAGTGGGCCACGCCGGTGATCCTCGTCCTGGCCCTGATCAGCATCGTCTACGGCGCGCTGGTCGCGGTCGGGCAGCGCGACATCAAGCGGCTGGTCGCCTACGCCTCCATCTCGCACTTCGGCTTCATCATCCTGGGCATCTTCGCGATGACCTCCCAGGGCCAGTCCGGTGCGACGCTCTACATGGTCAACCACGGGATCTCGACGGCGGCGCTGATGCTGGTGGCCGGCTTCCTGATCTCGCGGCGCGGCTCGCGGCTCATCGCCGACTACGGCGGCGTCCAGAAGGTGGCCCCGGTCCTCGCCGGCACCTTCCTGATCGGCGGCCTCGCCACCCTCTCACTGCCGGGGCTCGCGCCCTTCGTCAGTGAATTCCTGGTCCTGGTCGGCACGTTCGCCCGGTACCCGGTGATCGGCATCATCGCCACCATCGGCATCGTGCTGGCGGCGCTCTACACGCTGGTGCTCTACCAGCGCACGATGACCGGCCCCGTGAAGGAGCAGGTCCGCACGATGCCGGACCTGCGCCTGCGGGAGGTGCTGGTGGTCGCCCCGCTGATCGCACTGCTGATCGGACTGGGCGTCTACCCGAAGGTGCTCACCGACATCGTCAACCCGGCAGTGGAGCACACCATGTCGGATGTCCAGCAGACGGACCCCAAGCCCGAGGTCAACGTCGAAGCCGAGCACGCCAAGAACGGGGAGGCGGCGAAGTGAGCACACTGACTTCCGCCCACAGCCTGTGGACACTGGCGGCCGACGGACCGGTCGACCGGATCCCGGCGCCGGTCATCGAGTACGCGCAGCTCGCGCCCACGCTGATCGTGGTGGGCGCGGCGGTCCTCGGGATCCTCGTCGAGGCCTTCGTGCCCCGCAAGTCCCGCTACTACGTACAGGTGTTCCTCACCGTCGCCGCGCTGGCCTCGGCCTTCGCGGCGGTCGTCGGCCTCGCGGCCGGCGGGTACGGGAGCACCAAGGCGCACATCGCGGCGATGGGCGCCATCGCGGTGGACGGCCCGGCGCTGTTCCTGCAGGGCACCATCCTGCTGGCCTCGATCATCGCGGTGTTCACCTTCGCCGAGCGCAGGCTCGACCCGGCCGCACACGGCAACCGGGTGGACTCCTTCGCCGCGCAGGCGGCGTCCGTACCGGGCAGCGACAGCGAGAAGGCCGCCGTCAAGGCCGGCTTCACCACCACCGAGGTCTTCCCGCTGGCCCTGTTCGCGATCGCCGGGATGCTGATCTTCCCGGCGGCCAACGACCTGCTGACGCTGTTCATCGCGCTGGAGGTCTTCTCCCTCCCGCTGTACCTGCTCTGCGCCGTCGCCCGCCGCCAGCGGCTGATGTCGCAGGAAGCCGCGGTGAAGTACTTCCTGCTGGGAGCCTTCTCCTCCGCCTTCCTCCTCTTCGGCATCGCGCTGCTCTACGGGTACGCGGGCTCGGTCTCCTACGCGGTGATCTCCGACGTGGTCGACGGCACGCTCTCGAAGGTCGACCCGGCGCTGGCCTCCACCATGGGCAACGACGCCCTGCTGCTCATCGGCATGGCGATGATCCTGATGGGCCTGCTCTTCAAGGTCGGCGCGGTCCCCTTCCACATGTGGACCCCGGACGTCTACCAGGGCGCCCCGACTCCGGTCACGGGCTTCATGGCGGCGGCGACGAAGGTGGCCGCGTTCGGCGCCCTCCTGCGTCTCCTCTACGTGGTCCTGCCGGGCATGCGGTGGGACTGGCGGCCGGTGATGTGGGGCGTCGCGATCGTCACGATGCTCGCGGGCGCGGTGATCGCCGTGACCCAGACGGATGTCAAGCGGCTGCTGGCGTACTCCTCGATCGCACACGCGGGCTTCATCCTGGCCGGTGTGATCGCGACCTCGGCGGAGGGCGTCCAGTCGGTCCTCTTCTACCTCGCCGCGTACTCCTTCGTGACGATCGGCGCCTTCGCGGTGATCACCCTGGTGCGCGATGCGGGCGGCGAGGCGACGCACCTGTCCAAGTGGGCCGGTCTGGGACGGCGTTCGCCTCTGACCGCGGCCGTCTTCGCGGTGTTCCTCCTGGCCTTCGCCGGCATTCCGCTGACCTCGGGCTTCTCGGGCAAGTTCGCCGTGTTCACGGCGGCGGCGGAGGGCGGCGCGGGCGCGCTGGTCGTGATCGGTGTCATCTCGTCCGCGATCGCCGCGTTCTTCTACATCCGGGTGATCGTCCTGATGTTCTTCAGCGAGCCGAAGGCCGACGGCCCCACCGTGGCCGTCCCCTCGCCGCTGACCATGACGACCATCGCGGTGGGCGTCGCGGTCACCCTGGTCCTGGGCGTGGCGCCGCAGTACTTCCTGGACCTGGCGGGGCAAGCGAGCACGTTCGTCCGCTGACCCGGTCCGCACGGCACACGGAAGGGCCCGGCCCCCTCAAGGGGGAGCCGGGCCCTTCGGCATGAACGGACGGCGCGGGCCGGGTCGACAGGGCCTAGCGGCCGTGCGCGTGCCCGGGCTTCGCCGGGGCAGCCGCCTTGCCCGGGCAGGTCAACGCGGGGTTCCAGTTGTGGAAACGCCCCGCCGGGTTCTCCTTGTAGGCCCACATGTGCAGGTCGTAGTGCTTGGGCATGCCCGCCCAGTGGCCCGGCATGGGTCCGTCGAAAGGCAGCCCGAACATGCTCGGCCTGTCATCGGTGGTCTTAAGGTCCTGGTCCCGGTCGGTGGACATCCACTCCACCGTCTGGAGCATGCGACGGCCGTTGCGGTCCTTCGCCGTGCTGTAGAGGAGCGCTGTCGGCCTGCTGGGGTCCTTCGAACCCCAGTTGGCCTCCTTGACGTAGTGGTAGCCCATGGCGCCCACCCCGAACGGGTTGCTCATGCATTCATGGCCGTGGGGGACGTACCCGTCCTTGAGGGCCTCCCGCTCGTCCGCGTACCTGGCCGTCACCGCGATCGCCGTCGCCATGTCCCTCATGGCCTTGCGGTCGTGCGGGTCGGGCGCGGGCCCCTCGACCCCGTGGGCCGGGGCCACGGCGGCCAGGCCGAGCGACACGGCGGCCGCGCAGGTGAGGACGGTCTTCAGGCTGCGCACGGTCATGGCTGCGGCTCCTCGTGATGGGGGTACGGGGTACGGGCTCCTGCTTCCATTCGTCCGTCCACCATCCCGGCCCCCACCCTGCGCCGCACGCGGCGCGCCTCCGAACGGGGCCCCTAGGCGCGGGCCGCGTACGCCCTGACGTCCGCGTCGGGGTCGCCGACCGCCGTGGCGAGTGCCGCCCGGGCCTCCGCGCAGGCCCGGTGGGCCAGCAGGGACAACACCGCGGCCTTGCGGACGTCCGCGTCGGCGTCGGCCAGGGCCTTGGCCAGAGCCGGCACGGCCGCCTCCGCGACGGCCGCCGACAGCCCGGCCGCCGCCCCCGCGCGGACCTGCCAGGCCGTGTCGTCCAGCGCCGCCACCGCGGTACGGGCGTACCCGTCCGGGCAGCCGGCCGAGGCCAGCGCGCCCAGCGCCGCACCCCGCACCAGCGGGTCGGTGTCCGAGAGCAGCGGGTCCAGCGGCGCCGGTGCCGGATCGCGGATCGCGGCCAGGCCCTTGGCGACGGCGACCCGGACCTCACGGGCCGGGTCCCCGGCGGCCGCGGCCAGCTCCGTCGCCGCGTCCACGGACACCAGTCCCCGTATCGCGTGGATCCGTACGTCCACCTCGGCGTCGGCCAGCGCGGCCGCGTACAGCTCCGCGTCGCCGAGGCGCAGCGCCCGCAGGACCTCCAGCGCGGCCGAGCGCACCGCCGGGTCGCCCACCGCCAGGGCCGCCCGCAACCCGGCCGCCAGGTCGGGACCGCCCGGCAGGACCTCCACCAGCTCCCGCAGCGCGCCCGCCGCGGCCGCCCGTACGGCGCGGTCCGCGTCCGCGAGCCGGAGCGCCAGCGCGGGCCCGGCGCCCGCCGGGACCGTCTCGCCGAGCGCGGCCACGGCGGCGGCCCGGACCGCCGGGTCGGGGTCGCCGAGGTAGGGGAGCAGGGCGGGCAGGTCGGGCGACTCCTCGGCGAGGGCGAGCAGTTCGAGGATCCGCGGGGAGTGTCCGGCGGCGCGGGCGGGTCCGGTGGCGCGGGCGGGTCCGGTGGCGCGGGCGGGACCGGCGGCCGCGGCCTCCTCCGGGGCGAGAGGCGCTGCCGTACGCGCCGCCGGAGGCGTCCGGCGCGGGCCGGCCGTCGCCACCGGGACCAGTCCGACCTCGCCGAGATGCCGTTCGGGGCCGCCCGCCGGGGTGAACCCGTCCACGGGGACCAGGTACGGCTCCACGGGCCGGGCGGTGAACTCCATCGTCCCCGAGGCCGACTTGCGCAGGTCCAGGTGGTGCAGCCAGCCCGCGTCGTCCCGCTCCGGATGGTCGAGGCGCTCGTGGTAGAGGCCCCAGCGGGACTCCGTCCGGGCCAGCGAGGACCGGGCCGCCATCTCCGCGCAGTCCCGGATGAAGGACACCTCCGCGCACCGCATCAGCTCGTGCGCGGTGGTCGCGCCCATCTGCGCGATCTCGCCGGTCATGCGGTCGAAGGCCGCCACGGCGAGCGACAGCTTCGCGCCCGTCTTCGGCGGCGCCACGTAGTCGTTCACGAACCGCCGCAGCTTGTACTCCACTTGCGGCTGCGGCGGCCCGTCCGGGTTGCGCAGCGGCCGGTAGACCAGCTCGTGCGCCTCCGCCAGCTGCCGCTGCGGCAGCTCCCCCTCGTACGCGGTGTACCGGGCGGCGTCCGCGCCCGCCAGGTCGCCGAAGACGAACGCCCCGATCATGTAGTTGTGCGGTACGGAGGCCAGGTCACCGGCCGCGTACAGGCGCGGGACCGTGGTGCGTGCGTGGTCGTCGACGCGGACGCCGGAGGCGGAGTGGCCCCCGCACAGTCCGATCTCCGAGATGTGCATCTCGACGTCGTGCGTGCGGTAGTCGTGGCCGCGCCCCGCGTGGAAGGTGCCGCGCGTCGGCCGTTCCGTCGTGTGCAGGATCGATTCGAGGGAGGCCACCGACTCCTCCGGGAGGTGGCTCAGCTTCAGGTACACCGGCCCCCGGTCCGAGGCGAGTTCGGTCGCGAACTCCGACATCATCTGCCCCGACCAGTAGTCGCAGTCCACGAAGCGCTCGCCGTGCCGGTTGACCTGGTAGCCGCCGAAGGGGTTGGCGACGTACGCGCACGCCGGCCCGTTGTAGTCCTTGATCAGCGGATTGATCTGGAAGCACTCGATCCCGGTCAGCGCGGCGCCCGCGTGGTACGCCATGGCGTAGCCGTCGCCCGCGTTGGTCGGGTTCTCGTACGTGCCGTAGAGGTATCCCGAGGCCGGCAGTCCGAGGCGCCCGCACGGGCCGGTCGCCAGGATCACCGCCCCCGAGCGGACGGTGACGAAGGCGCCGGTACGGGTGTTGAAGCCGGCCGCGCCGATCGCCCGGCCGTCGTCGGGCGAGGTGAGGACCCGTACCGGCATCACCCGGTTCTCGATCCGGATCCGCTCGCGCATCTCGCGGCGCCGCAGCTGCCGGTAGAGGACCTTCTTGACGTCCTTGCCCTCGGGCATCGGCAGGACGTAGGAGCCGGAGCGGTGGACCTGCCGGACGGCGTACTCGCCGTGCTCGTCCTTCTCGAACTTCACACCGTACGACTCCAGGCGCTGCACCATCGCGAACCCGCGGGTGGCGGTCTGGCGGACCGTGGACTGGTCGACGATCCCGTCGTTGGCGCGGGTGATCTCGGCGACGTAGTCGTCGGGCTCGGCGCGGCCGGGGACGACGGCGTTGTTGACCCCGTCCATGCCCATGGCGAGGGCACCGGAGTGGCGTACGTGGGCCTTCTCAAGGAGCAGGACCCGCGCGCCGCGCTCGGCGGCGGTGAGCGCCGCCATCGTGCCGGCGGTGCCGCCGCCGATGACGAGGACGTCGCAGGAGAGTTCCTCGGCGTCGCAGATCGCGGGGATGTCCATGGTGCGGCCCTTCAGAGTGAGTTGATGATCTGCTGCCGGAGTCCGGCGGGCGAGGCGCCGCGATCCCGCGGGGCCGGTACGGGCACGACCGTGCCCGTACCGAGCAGGGCGACGCGGTCGCCCAGGAAGAGCGCCTCGTCCACGTCGTGGGTGACGAAGACGACGGTCGCGCCCGTGCCCGCGAGGACGTCCACGAGGAGGTCCTGCATCTCGGCGCGGGTCTGGGCGTCCAGTGCGCCGAAGGGTTCGTCCATGAGGACGGCCCGGGGGCGCGCGGCGAGTGCGCGGGCCAGCTGGACGCGCTGGCGCTGCCCGCCGGAGAGCTGGTGCGGGAGCTTGTGCTCGTGCCCGGCCAAGCCCACGCGCTCCAGCCACTCCTCGGCGACGAGCCGCCGCCCGGCCCGCCCGGTCCGGCCCCACGAGCGCCCGATGGCGAGCGGGAGTTCGACATTGGCCCGGACCGTGCGCCAGGGGAGCAGGGCGTCGTCCTGGAACACCAGGGCTCGGTCGGCGTCGGGCCCGGTCACCGGGGCGCCGTCCTGCTCGACGGCGCCGCCGAGCGGCGGGAGCAGCCCGGCCAGGGTGCGCAGCAGCGTGGACTTCCCGCAGCCGGAGGGGCCCACGACGGTCAGCACCTCGCCGGCCTCGACCGTCAGGCCGACCTCGTCGAGCACCACGTTCCCGCGGTGCCCCAGCCGCACCCCGCTCAGTACGAGCCGGGCCCCGGGCGGCCCGGCGTGCGCCGCGCCGCCGGTACCGGTTCGTGCATCGGTCTGGGTCAGGCTCATGGGGCCACCTCTCGGGTCCGCTTCGGGAAGGAGTCCGGCCCGGAAACCGGGACGGCTGCGCCGGACCGTTGCCCTGAGGCCGCACCGGTCGCACCAGCCGCACCGGCCGCCACGGCGTGATCACGCGGGCCGCCCGGCTTCACCGGTCCCGGGGACGGGAGTGCCCTCCGGGGCGGGCGCTTCGGGCCCCGCCCCGCCCGGGTCCGGGCGGCGGAGGACGGTGCGGGGCCGGAGGAGTCGCGCGAGGGGAGCCAGCGCGTCAGGCGGCGACCCGCCCGCTCCACAGCCGTGGACGTCAGCCAGCCCAGCGCGCCGATCGTGACCATGCCGACCAACACGCCGGGGTAGTCCACCACCGTGTAGTCCTGCCAGGTGCGGTAGCCGACCCCGTACTCGCCCGAGATCATCTCCGCCGAGATCACGCAGATCCACGACACCCCGATGCCCACCGACAGGCCCCCGAAGATGCCCGGCAGGGCGCCGGGCAGGACCACGGAGAAGAGGATCCGTCCGCGGCCGCCGCCCATCGTGAGCACCGCTTCCTCCCACACCGGCGTCAGCGCCCGCACCGCGTGCCGCGTCGAGACCAGCACCGGGAAGAAGGCGGCCGTGAAGGTGATGAACACGATCCCCTGCTCGTTGGAGGGGAAGAGGAGGATCGCCACCGGCACGAGGGCGATCGCCGGGATCGGCCGCAGCACCTCCAGCAGCGGGCCCAGCAGGTCCTCCGCGATCCGTGACCGGGCGACCGCCGTGCCCACCGCGATCCCCAGGACCGCCGCGAGCGCGAAGCCCGCCACGATCCGGCGCAGGCTGAATCCCAGGTCCTGCCAGTAGGCCGCGGCCCCGGCCCGCTCCGCGAACGTCGATGCCACCTCGCCCACCGTCGGGAACTGCTCGAAGCGCAGCCACAGGTTCACGTCCAGCGACGTCAGCGCCTGCCACACCAGCAGGGCCGCGCCGAGCGAAGCCGCCCGCAGCGCCCAACGACCGGCCGTCATGAGGCCAGGGCCCCGGCTTCGGCGAAGCTCACGATCCGCGCCCCGGATCCCCTGTGCCGGTCGACGTACGACTTCGCGCCCGCGCCCGTTACGAAGGCGCGCAGCTCCGGCCCCTCCGCCACCCACACCGCCTTGTCGGCGAACCAGAGGGTGCCCGTCACCGCGTCCGGTACGTACGCCGCCCGGACGTCCGCGCCGCGCGCGGCCCTGAGCAGCTCGCGCGGGGTGGCGAAGCTCTGCGTACGGGCCTGCCCCTTGAGCCACAGCTCGGGACGGGCGGCCGTCGCCTGCGGGTACTCGGGTGCGCCGCCCACGGCCCGCTTCAGCGGCTCCGGGTCAAGGAAGCCGTCCACGTCCACGTCGCCGACCAGCTTGGCTTCCTTCAGCACCGGCACGTCCGCCTTCAGCGCCTCGACCAGCTCCGGGCGCAGGGCCGGGTCGAAGGTCGCGATGCCGCCCGCACCGTTGTAGAGGTACACCACCTCCGCCGGCAGGCCGGTCTCCTTGGCCACTGACTCGGCGGCCGCCACCGGTTCCGCGCGCAGGTGGTCGGTCGCCTTGCGCTGCGCCCGCAGGAAGTCCTCCAGCAGACCGGCCCGCTCGCGCGCGAACTTCTCCCGGACGGTGACTCCGTGGAAGGTCGGCAGGTTCAGCTCGGCGCCGTCGTACAAGGCCTTCGCCCGCCCCTCGTAGGCCAGCTGCCCCGGCCACGCCACGAACTGCGACAGCGCGTCGACACTGCCCGCCTGGAGTGCCGAAGCGCCCACGCTGGGCTGCTGGTTGAGCTTCTCGATGCCGCTCGAAGGGTCGATCCCGGCTCGTTGCAGTGCCCGTACGAGGGTGCCGTCGGCGGCGGAGCCGACGCTGGTCGACACCTTCTTGCCGCGCAGGTCGGTGAGGGACTCCAGCTTCGAATCCGGCGCGGTGACCACGGTGTTGAGGCCGCCGCGCAGGTTGTAGCCGGTCACTGACACGAGGCGGGTGGGCTGCTTCAGCTCCCGGCCGCGCACCGCGTTGATCAGCAGCGGGAAGTCGCCCATCGAGCCGATGTCGATCTTCCCGGCGGTCATCTGGGCGGTGATCGGGGCGCCGGTGGCGTAGTCCTGCCAGTCCACCTTGTACGTGACGCCGTCCTTCTTGCCGCGCGCCGCGAGCTCCTGCTCGAAGTAGCCGAGGGAGCGCAGCAGGGTGCCGGCGGTGACGGTGTTGATGGTCTTGGACTGGTAGCCGACGGTCACGGTGACCGTCTTCGGGCCGGACGCCCCGGACGCGTCGCCGCAGGCGGTGGCGAGCGGGGCGAGGAGCAGGACGAGCGCGGGCGCGAGCGCCTTCGAGGGGATGGCACGCATGGGGGCGGGACCTTTCACCGGAGCAGGTAGGGCATGTTGACGGTGACCGCGCCGGTGGGACAGCGGGCGGCGCACGGGCCGCAGTACCAGCACTCGTCCACGTGCATGTACGCCTTGCCGTTGTCCTCGCGGATCGCGAGCGAGTCGAGCGGACACATGTCGACGCAGAGGGTGCAGCCGTCGATGCACAGGGACTCGTCGATGGTCACGGGCACGTCGCCGCGCTGGGGGACCAGAGGCATGGCTGTCTCCAGGAGGGCAGGAGGGCAGGAGGGCAGGAGGGCAAGGGGGTGAGCGGTGGCTCAGAGCGAGCGGCGCAGCAGGCCGCTCATCGTGATGCGGTCCCCGCGGAAGCGAATGAACTCCAGGTCCACGGGCCGGCCGTTGCCCAGGTGGGTGAGGCGTTCCAGCATCAGGACGGCGGCCCCGCGCGGGGCCTGGAGGACGGCGGCGGAGTGCGCGTCGGCGTTGACGGCCTCAAGGGTGATCTCGGCGTGGCCGAGCGGCTGCCCGGTCAGCTGTTCCAGGAGCCGGAAGACGTCGGTGTTCTCCAGGTCGCAGCCCAGCAGTCCGGCGCCGATGTCCATCGGGACGTAGGTGAGGTCGAGGGAGAGCGGCAGCCCGTTCAGGCGGCGCAGCCGTTCGATGTAGAGCACGTCCTCGTGCTCGGGCAGGCCGAGGCGGCCGGCGACCGGGGCGGGAGCGCGCACGGGGCCGGCGGTGCGGACCTCGTTCGTCACCCGGCCGTGCTCGTGCAGGGTTTCGGCGAGGCCCTGGAGGCGGTCCAGGCCGTGCGGGTACTTCTCGCAGACGACGACGGTGCCCACACCGGGCCGGCGTTCCACCAGCCGCTCGCCGCGCAGCAAATCGAGGGCCTGGCGGACGGTGTTGCGGCCGGCGCCGTAGTCGGCGGCGAGGGTGTCCTCCAGGGGGAGGACCCCGCCGGGGTAGCCGCCCGCCAGGATCTGGTGGCGCAGCAGGTCGGCGAGCTGTCGCGCCTGGTCCGCGCGCAGTCGCCGACGGCGCGCGGCGGCGACCGGGACGGTGTGCGTGACGGTGCGTTCGGCTGGCATGGCAGGGAACGTACCGGGGGTGGGGCGGTGATGGTGTTGCCGCAGTGTTGCGCCACCGGGCGGCGCATCCGCACGGCTCTGAGCTGCGGCTTCGGCGGGGCGGGGAGAAGATCCGCCACCGCGCCGAAGCCGTCCGTCCCGGGATCCGGACTAGCGGGATCCCACGATGCGGCCGGTGACCTCGCCGAGACCCACGCGCGTACCGTCCGTGCCGGGAGCCCAGGCGGTGAGGGTGACGGTGTCCCCGTCCTCCAGGAAGGTCCGCTTGCCGTCGGCGAGCTCGATCGCGTCGCGCCCGTTCCAGGTCAGCTCCAGCAGCGAGCCGCGCTGGCCCGTCTCGGGGCCGCTGACGGTGCCGGAGCCGTACACGTCGCCCGTGCGCAGGGAGGCGCCGTTGACGGTCATGTGCGCGAGCTGCTGGGCGGCGGTCCAGTACATCGACGAGAACGGCGGCTGCGCCACCTCCTGCCCGTTGATGGACACGGTGATGCGCAGGTCGAAGCCGCCGGGGACCTCGACGGCGGAGTCGTCGAGGTAGGGCAGCAGCGGGAAGTCCCGGGCGGGCGGGGCGACGCGGGCCGCGTCCAG
Source organism: Streptomyces sp. NPDC006463 (assembly GCF_042870715.1). Taxonomy (NCBI): domain Bacteria; kingdom Bacillati; phylum Actinomycetota; class Actinomycetes; order Kitasatosporales; family Streptomycetaceae; genus Streptomyces; species Streptomyces sp. NPDC006463. The sequence goes on from NZ_JBIAHP010000019.1 coordinate 122,626, forward strand.
GGCCTCCAGCGGGGTCACCCAGGCGGAGACGGAGGTGGCGAAGGACTTGCCGAGGAAGGGGCCGAGCGGCACGTACTCCCAGGCCTGGATGTCGCGCGCCGACCAGTCGTTGAGGAGGAAGAGCCCGAAGACGTGGTCCTCGAACTCGCCCAGCGCCACCGGGCTGCCCAGCTCGGACGGGGTGCCGACGACGAAGCCGACCTCGGCCTCGATGTCGAGCTTGACGGACGGGCCGAACACGGGCGCCGGGTCGGTGGGCGCCTTGCGCTGCCCGCTGGGCCGTACGACGTCGGTCCCGGAGACCACGATCGTGCCGGAACGGCCGTGGTAACCGATGGGCAGGTGCTTCCAGTTGGGGGTCAGCGCGTCCCCGTCCGGGCGGAACATCCGCCCGACGTTGGTGGCGTGGTGCTCGCTCGCGTAGAAGTCGACGTAGTCGGCGACCTCGTACGGCAGGTGCAGCTCGACCTCGTCCAGCGGCAGCAGGTGCGGCTCGACCGTGGGCCGGTGCCCGGGGTCGGTGACCCAGGCGGTCAGCGCGCGGCGCACGTCGCGCCAGGCGGTGCGACCGGCGGCGAGCAGCGGGTTGAGGGAGGACTGCCCGAGCAGCCCGGCGTACGGGGAACCGAGCGCGGCCGCGGCCGCCCCCGCGTCGAGCACGTGTCCGCCGATCCGCACACCGATCCGGCGCCGGCTCTCCCCGGCGGTCGAGAAGACGCCGTACGGGAGGTTGTGCGGCCCGAACGGGTCGCCCTCGGGTACATCGAGGGGGCTCTGCTGGGGCATGGGGTGCTGCCTCGCTTTCGACGCGGTCCGGGGGTGTCCCGGGGGCTTGTTGACACGTTACGTGGCTGGTGGGGGCTGCGGGAGGGCGGATTCGGGCGCTATTTGTAGGACTTGTCCAACAGGGTCCGTATCCTTGACGCCGTGACTTCCGCCCTCCCCTATGCCTTGATCGCCACCGACCTGGACGGGACTCTGCTGCGTGCCGGGGACGCCGTCTCCGCCCGTTCGTCCGCGGCGCTCGCGACGGCCCGCGCGGCCGGCGCCCAGCACATCATCGTCACCGGCCGCCCGGTCCCGCAGGTACGGCACGTCCTGGACGGCCTTGGATATACGGGGCTCGCGGTGTGCGGGCAGGGCGCGCAGGTGTACGACGCGGCGCGCGGGCGCCTGTTGCACTCCGTCTGCATGGACCGGGGGCTGGCCGAGGTGGCCCTCGGCAAGATCGAGGCGGAGATCGGCGAGGTCTACGCGGCGGTCAACCAGGAGGGGGTGGACGCGGAGATGCTGATAGGGCCGGGCTACCGGATGTGGCACCCGCACCTGCCGACGGTGCGCGTGCCGAGGCGGTCGGACCTGTGGCCGGCCCCGATCAACAAGGTGCTGCTCCAGCACCCCCGGCTGAACGACGACGAGCTGACGCGCGTGGCCCGGTCGGTGGTCGGCGACCTGGTGAACGTGACGATGGCGGGGGAGCACACGGTGGAACTCCAGCCACCGGGCATCGACAAGGCCAGCGGCCTCGCGCGGGCGGCGGAGGTCCTGGGGCTGCCCGCGTCGGCGACGATCGCGTTCGGGGACATGCCGAACGACGTCCCGATGTTCGCGTGGTCCGCCCACGGGGTGGCCATGGCCAACTCCCACCGGGAGCTGGTGGCCGTCGCCGACGAGATCACCCTTTCGAACGAGGACGACGGCATCGCGGTGGTGCTTGAGCGGTTGTTCGGCTGACGGCAGGTCAGCCCGCGGCGCGCGGAAGACGGCGTTCCCACGTCCGGTGGAAGACCACCTCGTCCCCCTCCCGGCACACCACCTCGTTCGAGGTCAGGAAGCCGCCCTCGTCGCAACTGATCTCCGACCGGGTCTCGATCCGCGCGTCCCAGCCCAGTTCCGGCCGGTGGAGCCGGATCCGCCAGTCCGACCGCGTCCGGGCGGACAGCGGGTCGGCGTCCTGGATCTCGTACACCTCCAGCGCGTCCTCGCCGTACTCCAGGCCGTCCGGGTACACCCGGGTGCCCCCGTACCGCGGGTCCACCTCCAGCCGCCAGGTCCCGCGCGCGACGTCCCGTACGACCAGCCGTTCCGGCCGCGGCTCGTCCAGCGTGGCCGGGTACACCACTCCCAGCGGCTCCGCCTGCTCCGGCGCCTCGAAGACGATCCCCTCCCCGCCGGGCGACGCGGCCCGCACCGGGAGGGTCAGCGCGCTGCCCGCCGGGTCCAGGGTCCAGCCCGCCTCGGAGCCGGCCCGCGGCCAGATCCACGGCCAGTACGCCGAGGACACCGCGAGGCGGATGCGGTGCCCCGGCGGGAAGGCGTGACCGATGCCGTTCAGCTCGAAGGTGACGTCCTCGTACGAGCCCACCGGCCACGGCACGGCCTGGTCCCGGCCCCGGCGGGCGGACAGGTTCAGCGCGCCCCGCGTGATCAGCGTCGAGGAGCCGTCCGGAGCAACGTCGCACAGCCGGGCCACGACCTGCCCGTACGGCACGTCCAGGCGCAGCCGCAGGGTCACCGAGGGCCGGCCCAGGATCTCCACCGGCTCCCCGGCGGCCACCGGGAACTCGAAGCAGGCCGACTTCGCGTCCTCCTCCCGCTGGTCCGGCGGCAGGTCGGCGTCGTTGCCGAACGGGAAGAACCGGCCCGCGTCCATCCCGGTGTGCTGCGGTGAGGCGACGGCAACCGGCGCGCCCTGGAACCCGTACGGGACCGGGATGACCGAGGCCGAGGGCCAGGACTTCTCCCCGACCCAGCGGCCCGGGAGTTCGTCGTACACCGTCGCGGGCGGGTGTGTGTCGCCGATCCAGGCACGGAGCAGCGGCTCGTCCATCACGTCGTTGTCCTCGCCCTTCAGCCAGTGGTCCCACCAGCGCAGGGTCTCCTGGAGGAAGCCGATGGCCGGGCCCGGCGGCAGCCCGCGGTCCGGGTACTGGTGGGACCACGGGCCGATCAGGCCCCGTACCCGGGACGCGGGGAGGGCCGAGACCAGGCGCAGGACCGTGTCCCGGTAGGGGTCGTGCCAGCCGCCCACCGCGAGGACCGCCGCGCGGATGGCCGAGTAGTCCTCGCAGACGCTGCCGTGGCGCCAGTAGCCGTCGCGGGTCTGGTGCGAGAGCCAGGTGTGGATGAGCGGTTCGACGCCCTCCAGGCGTTCCAGCCACTGCTCCCGCCAGCCGTCGCCGACGAACTGCGGGTCCGGCGGGCGGGAGGCGAAGGCCAGCATGGTGGCCGCCCACGCGTGCATGTCGACGGCCAGTACCGAGCCGCCCGCGTAGTGCACGTCGTTGTCGTACCGGTCGTCGGTCGAGCAGACGGTGACGACCGCTTTGAGGGCCTCGGGTGCGAGCGCCGCGATCTGCAGGCTGTTGAAGCCGCCCCAGGAGATGCCGAACATCCCCACCGCCCCCGTGCACCACGGTTGCGCCGCCAGCCACTCCACCACCGCGACCCCGTCGGCCAGCTCGCGGGCGTCGTACTCGTCGCCGGGGCGGCCGCCGCTGCAGCCGTGGCCGCGTACGTCCACGCGCACCGAGGCGTAGCCGTGCCCCGCGTACCAGGGGTGGCGCTGCCAGTCGCGCGGCGCGGTCCAGTCGGTGAGCCGGTACGGGAGGTACTCCAGCAGCGCCGGAACGGGCTCGTCGGTGACCGGGCGCCAGACGCGGGCGTAGAGCTCGACGCCGTCGGGCATCGGGATCCGCACGTCCTCGCGGGTGGTCCCGTACGGGAAGTCGGTACGGATGATCATGCGCGAACCGCCTTAGTGAACCGGGTGCATGGTGCGCCGCAGAGCAGGTCGACGAAGCGGCCCATGGTCAGCCGTCCGAGGTCCGCCGGCAGGGTGGCGAGCGCGGCGAAGGCGAGGCAGTCGCCGATGATCTTCGTCACGGCTGAGCGCATCGCGGCGGGTGCGAGTGGGTGATCGGCGGAGTGATTTCGTCCGGCCGGGTGGCGGCGGCCCAGGACGTACTGGATCAGGCCGGCGGTCGTTCCGCGCTTGAGCAGGCCGGTGCCCGCGCCGATCAGGACGAGGCCCGCCCAGGTCATGGCGGCGGTCGGCACGGCCATGGCGTAGTGGCCGCAGGCGATCAGGATGCCGCCCCAGGGCACGGCCCGGTACGAACCGAGGATGCGGTCGGCGAGCCACCCGCCTGCGACGGAGACGAGGTAGACCATGGTCCCGTACGCCGCCGAGACCGAGGCCGCGGCGCCCGGGTTCATCCCCGGGCCGCCGTTCGCCACCGGGTCCGCGAAGTAGAGGACGAGGATGCCCTGCATGCCCAGGAACGAGAAGCGCTCCCATACCTTCAGCCGCCAGGCCCCGGGGGCGGCCGAGGAAGGCGTGGTCGTCACGGGGCGGCGGCCGGCCGGCCGCAGGATCCGCGGGTTCCTCTATATCGGTGACGGTTCTGGACAAAACGCATTCTCCGGTTGATTCGTCTCCTCAAGAACATACCGGTGCGGTTCGGGCGGTGCGCGGGTGGCGTCCGGACAGGCGCTCTCGGTGATCGAAAACAGACCCGATACGCTGGCTTGAGTGATGGCAGCGACACATCGACAATCCAGGTGATCGTCAGCGTGATCGTCAGCAGACAGGAGTACCCCTCGTGACCGTCGTCGGGCCGTTCGGACTGAGCGTGCGGGACCAGGCTCTTGAGACCGATGTCCAGGCCGGACTGGCCGCCGTCGAGGCGGGTCTGCTGGAGGCCACCAAGAGCGAAGTCCCCTTCATCACCGAGGCCGCACAGCATCTGGTGCGGGCCGGAGGCAAGCGCTTCCGGCCGCTGCTCGTGATGCTCGCCTCCCGATTCGGCGATCCGTACGCGCCCGGAATCGTGCCCTCCGCCGTCGTGGTGGAGCTCACGCACCTGGCGACGCTCTACCACGACGACGTCATGGACGAGGCGGACGTACGCCGCGGGGTGGACAGCGCGAACACCCGCTGGGGCAACTCGGTGGCGGTCCTGACGGGTGACTTCCTGTTCGCCCGCGCCTCGCACATCCTGGCCGACCTCGGGCCGGAGGCGGTCCGCATCCAGGCCGAGGCCTTCGAGCGGCTGGTGACGGGTCAGATCCTGGAGACGGCCGGCCCGCGCGACGGCCGCGACCCGGTCGCCCACTACCTCGACGTCATGGCCGGCAAGACCAGCTCGCTCGTCGCCGTCTCCTGCCGCTTCGGCGCGATGATGTCCGGCGCCGACGACATGGTCGTCGACATCCTCACGCAGTACGGCGAGCGGCTGGGCCTGGCCTTCCAGCTGGCCGACGACGTCCTCGACATCGCCTCCGACGCGCACGAGTCCGGCAAGACCCCGGGCACCGACCTGCGCGAGGGCATCCCGACCCTGCCCGTGCTGCGGCTGCGCGAGATGGCGGCCCGCGACGGCAACCCGGACGACCTGGAACTCGTGAGCCTCCTGGACGGCGACCTGACGGACGACGCCCGACACGCCGAGGTGCTGACCCGGCTCCGCGCGCACCCCGCGCTGGAGCAGGCCCGCCGCGACACCGTCCGCTACGCCGAGGACGCGCGGGCCATGCTGGCGCCGCTGCGGGAGTGCTCCTCCAAGTCGGCGCTGGAGGAACTGTGCGACGCGGTGGTGCACCGGGCGGGATAGCACCGGGCGGGACAGCACCCGAACGGCCGCCCGGGGTAGCACCCCTGGCGCACGCAGCAGAGGAACGGCCCTTCCGTCCTGCCGACCCCTACGGGTCGTAGGAGGAGGGGCCTTCGCGTGTCATCCCACGGGCGTACACACAGTTGCGTCCGGGGGCTGACGCCGCCGCGTCCCCCATTTGGTCAGATGGAGTCATCAACCCCACCAGATCGGGTGAGCGCGGCGACACGGGCCTCGCCGCCGTCGACACAGAGGGCAGGGCACTGAAATGGCAGCGAACACGAAGACTTCTCGCAAGGTCGCCCGGTACGCCGTACCGGTCGCGGTGGCGGGTGTGGCCGCGGCGACCGTAGCGATGGTCCCGGCCTTCGCCACCGCCGGCGGACCCGACCTGCCGAAGGTGACGGCGCAGCAGCTCATCGAGAAGATCGCGGCTTCCGACGTACAGGAGCTGTCCGGCACCGCCCGGATCACCACCGACCTGGGCCTGCCGAAGATCGCGAGCGGTCTGCTCGGCGGCGCGGGCGTCACGGGGGGCTCCGCGGCTCCGGAGGACAAGGTCGCGCAGCTGGCGAACGGGACGCACACCTTCCGCGTCGCGGCCGACGGCCCGGACCGCCAGAAGCTGACCTTCCTGGACGGCAAGGACGAGTACAGCCTCGTCCACAACGGCAACGACGTGTGGGGCTACGACTCCAAGTCGAACGAGGTCTTCCACGAGAAGGCGGCCCCCGAGGCCGGCAAGGACGGCGGCGCCGACCACAAGAGGACGGCCGACCGGCTCGCCGCCTCGCCCCAGCAGCTGGCCGAGGAGGTCCTGAAGGCCGCGGGCCCGACCACGGACGTCGGCGTCGGCGACACGGCGCAGGTGGCCGGGCGCGACGCCTACCAGCTGGTGCTCAAGCCCAAGCAGGCCGGATCCACGGTCGGCGCGATCCAGATCGCGGTCGACGCCAAGAACGGCGTGCCGCTGCGCGTGCAGCTGCTCTCCTCCCAGGGCGGCAAGCCGATCGTGGACGCAGGCTTCACCAAGGTGGACTTCGCCAAGCCGTCCGCCGACACCTTCAACTTCACCGCGCCCAAGGGCGCCAAGGTGACCGAGGGTTCGGACGGGCACGGCCGTGATGAGAAGGGGAAGGCCCAGGAAGGCAAGCACTGGAAGGCTCTGGAGTCCTTCCCGGGTCTGGACGCCCTGACCGGCGGTGCGAACGGCAAGGGCGAGACGAAGGTCCTCGGCGAGGGCTGGGCCACCGTCGCGCAGATCGACACCGGGGCGGGCCGGAATCTGAAGGATCTGGAGAACGACAAGAACGCGCCCAAGGAGGCCAAGCAGTTCATGAGCTCCCTCGGGGACAAGGTCACCGGGAAGTTCGGAGAGGGCCGGATCTTCTCCACCCGCGTGGTCAACGCCCTGATCACGGACGACGGCAAGGTCTACGTCGGCGCGGTCACCAAGGACCAGCTGGTGAAGACGGCGAACGCCGCGAAGTAGCCGTGAAGTAGCGGCCGACGGCGCAAGGGTGGCCAGGGACCTGTGTCCCGGGCCACCCTTGCGTCGTTCCCCTCCTGCGTACAGCGGGCCCGCTGTACGGTGGTGTGCATGTCGAGACACGTCACCATCCGCCTGGACGAAGAGTTCCACGAACGCCTCAAGGCGCGCGCGGCGGCGCTGGGAACGACGGTCACCGCGCTGATCACCGAGGTCACGGAACGCGAACTCGACGACGACCGGAAGAACTTCCTTTCCGGCATAGAGGAGTTCGCGGACCACTGGGGCTACTTCCAGGAGCGGTTCGGCAATTGAAGATCACCATGGAGTGGGCCTGGACCGCTCTGGCCCACCATCTCCCGTCCGATCCCGCCGTGTGGGACCCCTCCGGGGTGGCCGCCGCGGTCGCCCGGCACCAGAACGACCTCGTGCTGGTGCCCGAGCAGCCCGCCCCGGACACCGCGTGGCGGGCCGCCGCGTTCCTGCACACCCTTGCGGTGTGCCCGGCGCTGGAATCCCCGATGAACGAGTTCTACGCCGCCGCCGCGACCCGCTCGTACCTGCGCGTGGCCGGGGCCAAGCAGCTGCCCTCGCCGGAGGAGCTCGGCGATCTGGTCGAGGCGGCGAAGCTGGGGCGCGCGGACATCGGGGCGGTCGCCGAGGAGCTGCGGGCCCGTATCCAGGACCCGCAGCTGCCCGACGAGACGGTCAGAAAGTGATCTTCCAGCTGTTGATGTAGCCGACGTCCTGCCCGGCCACGTCCTTGACCTGGAGCTTCCAGATCCCGTTGGCGACCTCGCTCGACGCGTTGACCGTGTACGAGGCGATGACGTTGTCGGCCGAGTCCGAGCTGGAGGAGTTCTTCAGCCGGTAGGCCGTCCCGTCGGGCGCGAGCAGGTCGATCACCAGGTCACCGCGGTAGGTGTGGACGATGTTCACGTCGACCTTGGTGGTGGCGGGCGCGTTGCCGGTGACGCCGGACACCGTGATCGGCGAGGTCACCGCGGCGGCGGGGGAGTCCGGGATCGACACGTCCGCCGTGTTCTCGAAGGACGGGCCCGGCGGGACCGTCGTGGCCGCCCCGAGGGTCCAGACCGCGTAGGCGATCGCGTCGGCGTTGCGGTCCAGAGCCGTGTCGTTGATGTTAGCCAGCGAGTCGCAGGAGGAGTGGTAGCACCGGTCGAAGGCCTGACCGGAGGTGCCGCCCCACTTCTGTGCCTGGGCCGCCGTCTTGGTGTAGTCGGCGCCGGAGAACAGGCCGCCGACCGGGATGCCCGCGTTCTTGAAGGGGGCGTGGTCGGAGCGGCCGTCGCCCTCGGTCTCGATCTCGGTCGCGATGCCGAGGCCGGCGTAGTAGTTCTTGAAGGTCTGCTCGATGGTCGGGTCGTCGTCGTAGACGAAGTAGCCCGGGTTCGGCGAGCCGATCATGTCGAAGTTCAGGTAGCCGGAGATCTTCGCCTTCTCGGCGGCCGGCAGGTTGTTGACGTAGTACTTCGAGCCGATCAGGCCCAGCTCCTCCGCGCCCCACCAGCCGAAGCGCAGGTGCTTCGTCGGCTGCAGGCCCGCACGGGAGACGGCGAGCGCGGTCTCCAGGACGGCTGCGGAACCGGAGCCGTTGTCGTTGATGCCGGCGCCGGCGGTCACCGAGTCCAGGTGTGAACCGGACATCAGGACCGAGTTGGGGTCGCCGCCCGGCCAGTCGGCGATCAGGTTGTAGCCCGTGGCGCCGCTGGAGGTGAAGGTCTGCAGGGTGGTGGTGAAGCCCGCCGCGTCGAGCTTGGCCTTCACGTAGTCGATCGAGGCCTTGTAGCCGGTCCGGCCGTGGGCGCGGTTGCCGCCGTTGTTGGCGGCAATGGTGGAGAGCTGCGTGAGGTGGGCCTTGACGTTGGCCAGCGGGATGTCGGGCGGTGTCGGTGCCGCGGGGGCCGCCGTGGGGGTGGCGAGCGCGGCAGGAGTGGTGGCGGCGAACAGGCCGGCGACCGCGAAAGCGGTCACGGCAGCAAGGCGCCGTGAGACGGACAGGCTCATGTGGGGGCTCCGGGGATTCCGCGGGGATTTGACGGAACTGGCGGTATAGAGCAGGTGAGCGATAGTGCGTCTGTGCGAGCCTGATGTTCAGCGAGAGTATGACTGTCCGTCAAGACCAGATTTCGGTCAGGGGAGTTCGGAAAACGGACGATCCCCGGTACGGGTTTCCGTACCGGGGATCGTGGGAGCCGGGTGAGCGCTGCCCGGGAGTCCTACGCGGGCTCGCGCGCCGGTGTCACGGCGGGGGCCGGCGCCATGGCGAGCGCTGCCCGGGAGCGACGGGACGTACGCAGCGCGTCCCAGGTCAGGACGGCGAGGGCGGCCCACACCAGGGAGAATCCGGCCCAGCGCTCGGGCGGCATCGCCTCGTGGAAGTAGAGGACGCCGAGCCCGAACTGGAAGACCGGGGCCATGTACTGGAGGAGCCCGAGGGTGGACAGCGGGACCCGGATCGCCGCGGCCCCGAAGAACACCAGCGGGATCGCGGTGACCAGCCCGGTCGCGGCCAGCAGGAGCGAGTGGCCGACGCCGTGCGAGGCGAAGCTGGACTGGCCCTGCGCGCCCAGCCACAGCAGGTAGCCGAGGGCGGGCAGGAAGAGTACCGCCGTCTCGGCGGTCAGCGACTCCAGCCCGCCCATGTTGAGCTTCTTCTTGATCAGCCCGTACGTCGCGAAGGAGAAGGCCAGGATCAGCGAGATCCACGGCGGCCGCCCGTAGCCGATGGCGAGCACCAGCACGGCGATGAAGCTGATGCCGACCGCCGCCCACTGTGCGCGGCGCAGCCGCTCACCGAGGACCAGTACGCCGATCGCGATGCTGACCAGGGGATTGATGAAGTAGCCGAGGCTCGCCTCGACGACCTGGCCGTTGTTGACGGCCCAGATGTACAGGCCCCAGTTCACGCTGATCACCGAGGCGGCCAGGGCGGTAAGGCCGAGCTTGCGCGGCTGGTGGAGCAGCTCCCGCACCCAGCCCCAGCGGCGCAGCGCGAGCAGGGCCACCCCGACCACGGCCAGGGACCACACCATGCGGTGGGCGAGGATCTCGACGGCCCCGGAAGGCTTGAGCAGCGGCCAGAAGAGGGGGACGAGCCCCCACATCCCGTATGCGCCGAATCCGTAGAGCAAACCCGTGCGCTGCTCGTTCTCCGCCTTCACGGGGCCTCCTGTACGACTTCAAGCCAACTTGACGACGGTATCGCCGGAGGGGCCGGATGTCATGCCCGTTTCCGGGAGATACTCATGACATCTGCTGGGGGTTGCGTGGCGGCCTCAGGCCAGCGCGGCGGCGATCGCCTCGGCCACCGGGGTCGTCGGCCGCCCGATCAGGCGCGCCAGGTCGCCGCTGGTCCCCGCCAGCCGGCCGCGCGCGATCGCCGCGTCAACGTCGACGATGATCGCCGCGAAGCCCTCGGGGACCCCGGCGCCGGTCAGGACCGACAGGTGCTCCGCCGCCGGCACCTGCGCGTACGCGATCTCCTTGCCGGTCTGCGCCGACAGCTCGGCCGTGTACTCCGCCAGGCTCCACGCGGTGTCGCCGGAAAGCTCGTAGACCCGGTTCAGGTGTCCCTCGCCGGTGAGCACCACGGCAGCGGCGGCCGCGTAGTCGGCCCGCGCCGCGGAGGCGACCCGGCCCTCACCCGCGCTGCCGACGACCGCGCCGTGCTCCAGGACGCTGGACAGGTTCCCGGTGTAGTTCTCGTGGTACCAGCCGTTGCGCAGGAAGGTGTACGGGATCCCGGAGTCGAGGATGGCCTGCTCGGTGGCCCGGTGCTCGGCGGCCAGGTCGAAATCGGCCTCGGGGCCGCCGAGGATGCCGGTGTAGGCGAGCTGCGCCACGCCCGCTGCCTGCGCGGCCTCCAGTACGGCGGTGTGCTGTGCGACGCGGCGGCCGATCTCGTTGCCGGAGATCAGCAGGACCCGGTCGCCGGCCCGGAAGGCGGCGGACAGCGCGGCCCGGTCGTCGTAGTCGGCCACGCGTACCTCGACCCCGCGCTCGGCCAGGTCGGCGGCCTTCTCCTCGTCGCGGACGACGACGGCGACGCGGTCGGCGTCGACGCGGGCCAGCAGTTCCTCGACGACGAGGCGGCCGAGGGCTCCGGTGGCTCCGGTGATGACGATGCTCATGAGTGCTCTCCTCGCTGGACGGTATCGCCACCCTACGGTAAGCGCTAACTTTTTGAAAGCGCTAGCTGTCGGGGGGTATGCCGAAGCCCGGATCTCCTGGGAGATCCGGGCTTCGCTTCGTGCGGGAGAGCGGTGGCGCCGCCTGGTGTCAGCCGACGATCGTCCAGGTGTCGTTGCCGGTCAGCAGGGTCGCGAGGTCACCCTTGCCGTTGCGGTCGATGGCCGTGTCGAGCTGCTCGGACATGAGCGTGTCGTAGACGGGCCGTTCGACGTCGCGGAAGACACCGATGGGCGTGTGGTGCAGGGTGTCGGGGTCGGCGAGGCGGGACAGCGCGAAAGCGGTCGTCGGGCTGGCGCCGTGCGCGTCGTGGACCAGGATCCGCGACTCGTTCTCCGGAGTGACCGCGACGACCTGCAGGTCGCCGGTGGCGGGGTCCCGTACGACGCCCTTGTTCCCGTCCGCCCCGAAGCGGATCGGCTGCCCGTGCTGCAGCGGGATCACGGCCTCTTGCGCCTGGTCCTTGTCCTTCAGGGCGTCGAAGGCCCCGTCGTTGAAGATGTTGCAGTTCTGGTAGATCTCCACCAGCGCCGTCCCCTGGTGGTCGGCGGCCGCGCGCAGCACCTCGGTGAGGTGCTTGCGGTCGCTGTCCACCGCCCGCGCCACGAAGGAGGCCTCCGCGCCGATCGCCAGGGACACCGGGTTGAAGGGCGCGTCCAGGGAGCCCATCGGCGTCGACTTGGTGATCTTGCCGATCTCGGAGGTGGGGGAGTACTGCCCCTTGGTCAGACCGTAGATCCGGTTGTTGAAGAGCAGGATCTTGAGGTTGACGTTCCGCCGCAGGGCGTGGATGAGGTGGTTTCCGCCGATGGAGAGGGCGTCGCCGTCACCCGTGACGACCCACACGGAGAGGTCGCGCCGGGACGTGGCCAGGCCGGTGGCGATGGCCGGGGCGCGGCCGTGGATGGAGTGCATCCCGTAGGTGTTCATGTAGTACGGAAAACGGGAGGAGCAGCCGATGCCGGAGACGAAGACGATGTTCTCCTTCGCGAGGCCGAGCTCGGGCATGAAGCCCTGGACGGCCGCGAGCACGGCGTAGTCACCGCAGCCGGGACACCAGCGGACCTCCTGGTCCGACTTGAAGTCCTTCGCCGACTGCACGCCCTCGGCCTTCGGCACCAGCGACAGCAGGGTGGGGGCGTCGGTCACCTCAGTCATTGATGGCCTCCTCGAGAACATTCGCGAGCTGCTCCGCCTTGAACGGCATTCCGTTGACCTGGTTGTACGACTCGGCGTCGACCAGGTATTTCGCCCGGATCAGGGTTGCGAGCTGCCCGAGGTTCATCTCCGGCACCACTACCTTTTCGTAACGCTTCAGGACCTCTCCGAGATTCCCCGGGAAGGGGTTGAGGTGGCGCAGGTGCGCCTGCGCGATGGGGTGTCCGGCCGCGCGCAGACGGCGCACCGCGGCGGTGACGGGGCCGTACGTGGAGCCCCAGCCGATGACGAGGGTGCGCGCGCCGTCCGGGTCGTCGACGTCGAGGTCGGGGACCTCGATGCCGTCGATCTTGGCCTGCCGGGTGCGGACCATGAGGTCGTGGTTGGCGGGGTCGTACGAGATGTTTCCGGTGCCGTCCTGCTTCTCGATCCCGCCGATGCGGTGTTCGAGGCCCGGGGTGCCGGGGACCGCCCACGGGCGGGCCAGGGTTTCCGGGTCGCGCTTGTACGGCCAGAACACCTCGGTGCCGTCGGCGAGGGCTTGGTTGGGCCCGGTCGCGAACTTGACCTTGAGGTCGGGCAGGTCGGCGACGTCGGGGATCTTCCAGGGCTCGGATCCGTTGGCGAGGTAGCCGTCGGAGAGCAGGAAGACCGGGGTCCGGTAGGTGAGCGCGATCCGGGCCGCGTCCAGCGCCGCGTCGAAGCAGTCCGCGGGGGTGCGCGGCGCGACGATGGGGACGGGGGCCTCGCCGTTGCGCCCGTACATCGCCTGCAGCAGGTCGGCCTGCTCGGTCTTGGTGGGCAGTCCGGTGGAGGGCCCGCCGCGCTGGATGTCCACGATCAGCAGCGGCAGCTCCAGGGAGACGGCCAGGCCGATCGTCTCGGACTTCAGCGCCACACCCGGGCCGGAGGTGGTGGTCACGCCCAGGGACCCGCCGAAGGCGGCTCCGAGGGCGGCTCCGATGCCGGCGATCTCGTCCTCGGCCTGGAAGGTCCGTACCCCGAAGTTCTTGTGCTTCGACAGTTCGTGCAGGATGTCCGAGGCCGGGGTGATCGGGTACGAGCCCAGGTAGAGCGGCAGGTCGGCCTGCTGGGCGGCGGTGATCAGCCCGTAGGACAGGGCCAGGTTCCCCGAGATGTTGCGGTAGGTGCCGGTCGGGAAGGCCTGGCTGGCGGGGGCGACCTCGTAGGAGACCGCGAAGTCCTCTGTCGTCTCCCCGAAGTTCCAGCCCGCCCGGAACGCGGCCACGTTCGCCTCCGCGATCTGCGGCTTCTTCGCGAACTTCTGCCGCAGGAACTTCTCCGTACCCTCCGTCGGCCGGTGGTACATCCAGCTCAGCAGGCCCAGCGCGAACATGTTCTTGCTGCGCTCGGCCTCCTTGCGGGACAGCCCGAAATCCTTCAGCGCCTCGACGGTGAGGGTGGTCAGCGGGACCGGGTGGAGGTTGTACGCGGCGAGGGAGCCGTCCTCCAGCGGAGAGGTCTGGTAGCCGACCTTGGCCATGGGGCGCTTGGTGAACTCATCGGTGTTGATGATGATCTCCGCGCCGCGCGGAACGTCGTCGATGTTCGCCTTCAGGGCGGCCGGGTTCATCGCGACCAGCACGTTCGGGGCGTCACCGGGCGTGAGGATGTCGTGGTCCGCGAAATGCAGCTGGAAGGACGACACGCCCGGCAGGGTTCCGGCAGGGGCGCGGATCTCGGCGGGGAAGTTCGGGAGCGTGGACAGATCGTTGCCGAACGACGCCGTCTCCGAGGTGAAGCGGTCACCGGTGAGCTGCATACCGTCACCGGAGTCGCCGGCGAATCTGATGATCACGCGATCGAGCCGACGGATTTCCTTGCCACCCGGACTCGCCGGGGTGCGCTGTCCACCGACAACCGCACCCCCAGCCCCGTCGGCCTGCTCGGCCGGGCTACTGACCTGGCTGGTCACTGAACTGGACCTCCTTCGAGGCGTGGGCACCCCCAGAACCAACCCTACGTCGGTCGGCGCTCAGGGGGCGGCCACATTCTGGACCGTTGGACCGCCCATCGAGACGGCCCGACCGGTATGCCATATCTGACAGAGTGTCAGTCGATCAAGATTTCAGGTAGGTGAGAACGGCCAGTACACGCCGGTGATCCCCGTCACTCGGCGACAGGCCCAGCTTCATGAAGATGTTGCTGACGTGCTTCTCCACCGCTCCGTCACTCACGACCAACTGCTTCGCGACGGCGGAATTGGTACGGCCTTCGGCCATCAGGCCGAGCACCTCGCGCTCGCGCGGGGTCAGACCCGCCAGCACGTCCTGCTTGCGGCTGCGGCCGAGCAGCTGGGCGACGACCTCGGGGTCCAGGGCGGTACCGCCCCGGGCCACCCGTACCACCGCGTCCAGGAACTCCCGGACCTCGGCCACCCGGTCCTTGAGCAGATACCCCACCCCCGTGCTGGAACCGGCCAGCAGTTCGGTGGCGTACTGCTCCTCCACGTACTGGGACAGCACGAGCACGCCTATCCCGGGGTGGTCGCGCCGCAGCTGTACGGCGGCACGTACTCCTTCGTCGGTGTGCGTCGGCGGCATCCGCACGTCGGCCACCACCACATCCGGCAGCGCGTCCTGCGCCGCCAGCTCCGCCACCGTCTTGATCAGGGCTTCCGCGTCCCCGACGCCGGCCACGACGTCATGCCCCCGGTCGGTCAGCAGCCGGGTCAGGCCCTCACGTAGCAGCACCGAGTCCTCGGCGATGACCACCCGCACCCTGTCGTTCACGATTCAGCAGCTCCCGCGTCCACTCGTTACCGCACTCCCTGGCACAGCCAAGCATCCCAGCCTCAAGGCCGGATCAAGGCAGGGCCGGACCAACGAGTGGGCGTACGGGGGGAGTTTTCGAACACGGGAGGGGAGCCGGGAGATGCCGGGGCGCCCGCCGGGGCGTACGGACACGCCCACCGGGACGTGCCGGGGACGTGCCGGGGCGCCCGCCGGGGGCGTCGGGCACGCCCACCGGGACGTGCCGGGGCGCCTGTCGGGACGTGCCGGGGCGCCCGCCGGGACGTGCCGGGGACGTCTTCCGGGGATGGACGGGGGCGCCTGCCGGGGACGTACGGGGACGTGCCGGGGCGCCTGCCGGGGACGCCTGTCGGGGACGTACGGGGGCGCCCGCCGGGACGTGCCGGGGACGCCTGTCGGGGACGTGCCGGGGACGTACCCGGACGCCTGCCGGGGACGTGCCGGGGACGCCTGTCGGGGAGCGTACCGGGACGCCTGTCGGGACGTGCCGGTGCGCTTGTCGGGGACGTACCGGGGCGCCTGCCGGGGACGTACGGGGACGCCTGCCGGGTGCCGGGGCGTCTTCCGGCAGGCGTCCGGAGGCTCGCTAGGACCGCCAAGGGAGCTCGGCGGTCACCGTGGTCCCCACCCCGACGGGGGAGTCGACGACCAGCACCCCGTCCACGGCGTCCAGCCGCTCGGCCAGCCCCGCCAGCCCCGTCCCGGCCCCGGCCGCCCCGGCGCTCGCCCCGCCCCGGCCGTCGTCGGCGACCTGGACCAGCAGCCGCTCCCCGGACTTCCACACCTCCACGCTCGCGACCCGCGCCCGCGCGTGCTTGCTGATGTTCTGCAGCAGCTCGGAGACCGTGAAGTACGCGATCCCCTCGATCGACGCCGCCGGCCGGGCCGGGAGATCCACGGTCACCCGTACCGGAACGGCGCACCGCGAGGCCACCGAGGACAGCGCCGCGTCCAGACCCCGGTCGGTCAGTACCGCCGGGTGGATGCCCCGGGCCAGGTCGCGCAGCTCCTGGAGGGCGATCTTCACCTCACCGTGGGCCTCGTCCACCATGCGCGCGGCGGCCCGCGGATCCTCCGTGGCCTTCTCCTTGGCCAGCCCCAGATCCATCGCGAGGGACACCAGCCGGGCCTGCGCCCCGTCGTGCAGATCGCGCTCGATGCGCCGCAGATCGGCGGCTGCGGTGTCCACGACCACGCCCCGGTCGGACTCCAGCTCGCTCACGCGGCTGTCCAGCCGGGACGGCCCGAGCAGCCCGCCGACCATGACCCGGTCGACTGTGGTCAGGGCCCGGATCACCCAGGGGGTGGCGAGCGTGAAGGCGAGTCCGACAAGACAGGTGAGGGCGATCTCCACGGGCGAGTCCAGGAAGAAGGAGTAGCCGTCGTTCTGGAAGAGCTGGAGGCCGGGCTGGTCGGTGAAGGCGGGGAAGACCCAGAACCAGACCGGGTACAGGAGGTAGGCCCACCCTGCCGCCCAGAACGTCAGTGCCACACAGAAGCTGAACACCGCCCACGGGAAGTGGATCACCGAGTACAGCGCGTGCCGCCAGGCGCTCCCGCTCTTGAGCAGCGCCCCCATCGCGGAGAGGGGGCCGCTCTTCCTGGCCCGGATCGGCGCCGGATCGGCGATGGCGGTCCCGAGCAGGCCGCGCACCCGGGCCCGCTCCAGGTGGCCGAACCCGCGGCACATGGCGAGCACGCCGGCGAGGACCGGGACCCCGAGGAAGGTGACGAGCAGCCCGGCGCCGAGGCTCAGGCCCGTGAGGGCGAGCGCGAAGTACAGGATGCTCAGCGGCAGCCCGATCAGCAGGTACCCGAACTCGCGCCAGGTCCGCCGTTCGACAGGGGCCCGCAGCACCGCGCCGATCCCACCGCCCGTGTCCATGCCGTTGCCCATGATCCCGACCCGCCCTTCCCGTCTCCTCGTTACCCCACCACCCTGTCGCCTGCTCCCGACGCGAACCATGCGGCGGGTCGGTCTCCCGGAAGGGGGGTTAACCCCACCCCGGGGCCCCGGGGCGTTTCGGCCTCGCCTGGGGGAGGGGCTGGGGAGGGCCTGGGGAGGGGCTGGGGGCGCAGCCCCCGGAAACGGCGCCGCACCCGGACGTGCGACGGGACCCCCGCCCACCCGGACGGGGGTCCCGATCTGAAACGAGGGGCCCGGCTACCTGAAAGCGAAGGCCCGGCTACGCGCGGTCGCGCCACGGCAGCTCCGCCGTGACCACGGTCCCCTCCCCCTCGGGAGAGTTCACGACGAAGATCCCGTCCACGGCGCCCAGCCGTTCGGCCAGCCCCGCCAGCCCGCTCCCGCCGGAGGTACTGGCCCCGCCCCGCCCGTCGTCCGACACACGGATCAGCAGCCGCGGCCCCGCCCGCCACACCTCCACGCTCGCGCCCTGCGCCCGCGCGTGCTTGCTCACGTTCTGCAGCAGTTCCGACACCACGAAGTACGCGATGCCCTCGATCGCCTCCGCCGGCCGCGCCGGCAGGTCCACCGCCACCTTCACCGGCACCACGCACCGCGCCGCCACCGACGACAGCGCCGCGTCCAGCCCCCGGTCGGTCAGCACCGCCGGATGGATCCCGCGCGCGAGGTCCCGTAGCTCCTGGAGCGCCAGCTTGACCTCCCCGTGGGCCTCGTCGACCATCGCCGCCGCGCCCTCCGGGTCCTCCAGCAGCTTCTCCTTCGCCAGGCCCAGCCCCATCGCGAGCGCCACCAGCCGGGCCTGCGCGCCGTCGTGCAGATCCCGCTCGATGCGCCGCAGGTCCGCGGCGGCGGTGTCGACGACCACGCCCCGGTCGGACTCCAGCTCCGCGATCCGCCGCTCCAGCTCGTCGGACGGCGACAGCAGCCCCCGCACCATCGCGCGGTCCGCGTTCGCCAGCAGCCGCACCACGTACGGCAGCACCGGCCACAGCACGAACAGCCCGCTCAGCGCTACCGTGAAAGTGAGCAGCCCCCACGGGAGCCGGACCAGCTGGTACAGCACCGTCCGCCAGCCGACCGGGTCCTTGATGCTCGTCCACAACCAGGGGAAGAACCCGCCGGCCCGCCGCGGGCCGGGAATCGGCGTCGGCTCGTCCACCCGTACGCCCAACAGCACCCGGGCCCGCGCCCGGTCCAGCCGTCCCAACTGCCGAGACAGATAGAGACCACATGCGAGCAGCGGAAGTCCGACAGCGGTCACGGACAGCACGCCCGTGCCCGCAACCATGACAACTGCGTAAACGAATCCGACGATCGCCAGCGGCAAATTGCTGACCAGATAGGCGATCTCCTTCCACGTCACGGCGCTGAAGACGGCGCGGACGGGCGGAGGCCGGTCGTTGTCGGGGATGGCCTGGCTGGTGGTCATGCGGGACAGCCTGCCAAGTACCGTCCGCTCATGCCATGGGGTGGCCGGGGTGCTGTGAACGGGGGATAACCCCACCCCGTGTGAGGCAGGCCCTAGACTCCCGCGTGTAACAGATCGTCGACAGTGACCGAGGAGCGAGGAACGGACGTGCCTGAACCAACGGTATCGACCGTAACCGTGCTCGCGGCGGACTACTTCCGGAGTTATTCGGTCGTCGGCCTGCTGGCGCTCATCGGGGTGCTCTTCGTGGCCGTGGCCTTCGGCGCCGGCCGCCTGCTGCGGCCCGCGGTCCCGACCCCCGAGAAGCTGCTGACCTACGAGTGCGGCGTGGACCCGGTCGGCGAGGGCTGGGCGCACACCCAGGTCCGCTACTACGTCTACGCCTTCCTCTACGTCATCTTCGCCGTCGACTCGATCTTCCTGTTCCCGTGGGCGACGGTGTTCGGCGCCGCCGGTTACGGCGCCACGACGCTGGTGGAGATGTTCATCTTCCTGGGCTTCCTGGCCGTCGGCCTGCTCTATGCGTACAAGAAGGGCGTCCTCGAATGGACGTGACACCGGAGCCCGTGATGCTCCCGGAGCCCAAGCGCCTGGGAGTGCTCTCCCGCCTCGCCCCGGAACCGATGAAGGTGGTCCTGAACTGGGGCCGCCGGTACAGCCTGTGGGTCTTCAACTTCGGCCTCGCCTGCTGCGCGATCGAGTTCATCGCCGCGTCGATGGCCCGCCACGACTTCATCCGCCTCGGCGTCATCCCCTTCGCGCCCGGGCCCCGGCAGGCCGACCTGATGATCGTCTCGGGCACGGTCACGGACAAGATGGCCCCGGCCGTGAAGCGGCTCTACGAACAGATGCCGGAGCCGAAGTACGTCATCTCCTTCGGCGCCTGCTCCAACTGCGGCGGCCCGTACTGGGACTCGTACTCGGTCACGAAGGGCGTCGACCAGATCATCCCCGTCGACGTCTACGTGCCGGGCTGCCCGCCGCGCCCGGAGGCGCTCCTCCAGGGCATCCTCAAGCTCCAGGAGAAGATCGCCCGCGAGTCGCTGGCGGACCGCTACGCGGCGGGTCCGTCCGTGGCCCAGCTGACGAGCGGCCTGGTCACACCCCCTGGGGCCGGCGCGTGAACCTCTACGACTCCCTTCCCGACGCGGCGCCGGCGGTCTTCGGCGAAGAGGCCGTGGGCTCGTCCTCGTACGACGTCCTGACGGTGGACGTCCCGGTCGGCTCCTGGATCTCCTCCCTGGAGATCGCCCGGGACAAGCTGGGCTGCACGTACTTCGACTGGCTGAGCGCGGTGGACGAGCCGGGCACCGGCTTCCGGATCTGCGCGCACGTCGTCTCGCTGGAGAACCACCGGGTACGCCGCCTCCTGCTGCGCACGACCGTCCCGCACGCCGTTCCCTCCCTCCCCTCGGCGGTCGCCGTGTACGCGGGCGCGGAATGGCACGAGCGCGAGACCTTCGAGATGTTCGGGGTCGTCTTCACCGACCACCCGCACCTGGTCCACCTCCTCCTCCCGGAGGACTTCGAGGGCCACCCGCTGCGCAAGGACTTCGTCCTGGCCGCGCGGGTCGCCAAGGCCTGGCCCGGTGCCAAGGAGCCGGGCGAGGCCCACGATCCGGATGCGCCCAAGCGCCGCCAGATGCTCCCGCCGGGCGTCCCGGACCCCAACGACTGGGGCCCGATGAAGGGCCAGCTCCCGCCGGCCCCCGCCCGCCCGGCCCGCACCCCGCGCGCCGCGGGCGCGGCCGCACGGACCCCACGCGAGGGCGCCCCGGCGCGCCGGACCCGCTCGGTCGCGGACGGCTCGGCCACCCAGCCGACGGACGCCTCGGCGACGGAGGCCCCGCCCCGCCCGGCCCGCCGCACCCGCTCGGTCGCGGACGGCTCGGCGAGCCAGACCGCGCCGGAGGCCCCGGCGACGCCAGCGACCCCAGCCGCGCCGGAGGCCCCGGCCGCGCCGGAAGGCGAAGCTCCGCGCCCGGCCCGCCGGACCCGCTCGGCGGCCGACGGCTCGGCGAGCCAGGCCGCACCGGAAGCCCCGGCTACGCCGACGACCCCGGCCGCGCCGGAGGCCCCGGCTACGCCGACGACCCCGGCCGCGCCGGAGGCCCCGGCTACGCCGACGACCCCGG
>NZ_JBIAHP010000019.1:143460-163439 GCF_042870715.1 Streptomyces sp. NPDC006463
CCCCGGCCGCGCCGGAGGCCCCGGCTACGCCGACGACCCCGGCCGCGCCGGAGGCCCCGGCTACGCCGACGACCCCGGCTACGCCGACGACCCCGGCTACGCCGACGACCCCGGCTACGCCGACGACCCCGGCCGCGCCGGAGGCCCCGGCTACGCCGACGACCCCAGCCGCGCCCGAAGTCCCGGCTGCGCCGGAAGGCGAAGCTCCGCGCCCGGCCCGCCGGACCCGCTCGGCGGCCGACGGCTCGGCGAGCCAGGCCACCGAAGCCGAAGCCGAGGCCGACGCCGAGACGCCCGCGCGGGAGTCGGCCCGGCACCGGCCGGCTCCGCGCAGCGCTGACGCGCCCTGGCACAACCCGAAGCCCGCCTTCGACGAGCCCCCGGCGAAGCCGGATCCGGCCGGGCCGCAGGCCGAGGCCCCGGCGCCCCCGCCGGAGCCCAGCCGACCCGACCCCACCCCCGGCACCACCCCCGACCCCACCCCTGACAACGGAGGCGACGCGTGAACGACGTCCTCGACGTCGCCCTGCGGCTGATCGTCGTCTTCGGCGTCTTCCTCGTGCTCCCGCTCGTCATCGGGCAGACCGAGCACAAGGTGATGGCCCACATGCAGGGCCGCCTCGGCCCCATGTACGCCGGCGGCTTCCACGGCTGGGCCCAGCTCGTCGCCGACGGCGTGAAGTTCGCGCAGAAGGAAGACATCGTCCCGGCCAACGCCGACCGGCGGATCTTCCAGCTCGCCCCCGCCGTCGCCCTGCTCCCGTACCTCCTCGTCCTCCTCGCCATCCCGATCGGTCCGGGCGAGGGCGCGGTCGGCCAGGCCATCGACGCCGGCCTGTTCTTCGTGCTCGCCGTCATGGGCGTCGGAGTCCTCGGCTCCCTCATGGCCGGCTGGGCCTCCGCGAACAAGTTCTCCCTGCTCGGGGGCCTGCGCACCGCCGCCCAGCTGCTCGCCTACGAGCTCCCCATGCTGCTCGCCGCCGCCTCGGTGGCCATGGCGGCCGGGACGGTCTCCCTCCCCGGAATCGTCGAGGGCTTCCAGTGGTGGTGGCTGCCCTGGCAGATCGTCGGCGCGCTCGTCTTCTTCACCGCCGGCCTCGCCGAACTGCAGCGGCCCCCCTTCGACATGCCCGTCGCCGACTCCGAGATCATCTTCGGTGCGTACACCGAGTACACCGGCCTGCGCTTCGCGCTGTTCCTGCTCGCCGAGTACGCCGGCATCGTCGTCCTCTGCGCCCTCACCACCGTCCTCTTCCTCGGCGGCTGGCAGGGACCCTTCGGCGCCGACGGTCTCGGCTGGGTCTGGACCCTGCTCAAGGTCGCGATCCTCGCCTTCGTCGTGATCTGGCTCCGCGTGAGCTACCCGCGCCTGCGCGAGGACCAGCTCCAGAAGCTCGCCTGGACCACACTCATCCCGCTCGCGCTCGCCCAGATCGCGCTCACCGGCATCGTGAAGGTGGCGATGAACTGATGCCCATCCCCGGATCCGGCCTCGCCAAGGGCCTTGCGGTGACGCTGCGCACGATGACGAAGCGCTCGCACACCGCCCAGTACCCCGAGGTCCAGCCCCAGCTCCCGCCCCGCAGCCGCGGTGTCATCGGCCTGTTCGAGGAGAACTGCACGGTCTGCATGCTGTGCGCCCGTGAGTGCCCCGACTGGTGCATCTACATCGACTCCCACAAGGAGACGGTTCCGGCCGCCGCTCCCGGTGGCCGCGAGCGCAGCCGCAACGTCCTCGACCGCTTCGCCATCGACTTCTCCCTCTGCATGTACTGCGGCATCTGCATCGAGGTGTGCCCCTTCGACGCCCTCTTCTGGTCGCCGGAGTTCGAGTACGCGGAGACCGACATCCACGACCTGACCCACGAGCGCGACAAGCTCCGCGAGTGGATGTGGACCGTCCCGGCCCCGCCCGCACTGGACCCGGCCGCCGAGGAGCCCAAGGAGATCGCCGCCGCCCGCAAGGCCGTGGAGAAGGCCGAAGCCGCCGCGGCGGCCGCCGCCGCTGCCGAAGCCGCCGCTGCCGAAGCCGCCGCTGCCGAAGCCGCCGAGGCGCCGACCACCGAACCGCCGACCGGCCCCGATTCGCCGACCACCCCGGAGGGAGACGCGTGACCCCCGCAGTCACCCTGGCAGCAGCCGCCACCGCCACCGGGCCCGGTTTCCTCTCCCCGGCCGGAGTCGAGATCGCATTCCTCCTCGTGGGCCTCGCCACCCTCGGCGCGGCCCTCGTCACGGTCACCACCAAGCAACTGGTGCACGCCGCCCTCTGGCTGGTCGTCGCGCTCGGCGGCATCGCCGTCGAGTACCTGCTGCTGACCGCCGAGTTCATCGCCTGGGTCCAGGTCCTGATCTACC
This sequence comes from Streptomyces sp. NPDC006463, assembly GCF_042870715.1. NCBI lineage: Bacteria > Bacillati > Actinomycetota > Actinomycetes > Kitasatosporales > Streptomycetaceae > Streptomyces > Streptomyces sp. NPDC006463. The sequence goes on from NZ_JBIAHP010000019.1 coordinate 145,819, forward strand.
TCGGCTCCGTGGTCGTCCTCCTCCTCTTCGGGCTGATGCTCACCAAGGCGCCCATCGGCCCCTCCCCGGACGCCGACTCCGGCAACCGCTGGGTCGCGACGGGCGTCGCCGGCGTAGCGGCCGTCGCACTCGTCTGGGTCGTCGTCGACGCCTTCCGCACGACCTGGATCGACCTCGACGGCCCCGTCCAGGGCTCCACGAAGGTCTCCGGCGAGATCCTCTTCCAGCACTGGGTGCTGCCCTTCGAAGCGCTCTCCGTCCTCCTCCTCGCGGCCCTGATCGGCGCCATCGTGCTGTCCCGCAGGAACGACCCCGCCGACGCCGGTGCCGGCACCGGCGACAAGAAGGGGCAGCGCTGATGCACCTCGCCTACCCCGCCGGGCTCGCGGCGCTCCTCTTCTGCACGGGCCTGTACGGAGTGCTCGCCCGCCGCAACGCCATCCTGGTCCTGATGTCCGTCGAGCTGATGCTCAACGCCGTCAACCTCAACCTGGTGGCCTTCGACGTCTGGCTGCGCGACACCCTGCACGCCGGCCAGGCCCTCACCCTGTTCACCATCGCCATCGCCGCCGCCGAGATCGGCATCGGCCTCGCGATCGTGCTGATGGTGTACCGCAACCGCGGCACCTCGGACGTCGACCGGCTCCGCGACACCGCCGAGGGCCACGAGCCCGCCCCGAACAACCAGAGCGAGGTCACCGCGTGAGCACACCGACCCTCGCCGTCCTCGTCCCCCTCCTCCCCTTCCTGGGCGCGGTCGCGGGACTGTTCTTCGGCCGCACCGCCCCCGGATTCGTCCGGCCCCTCGCGATCCTGCCGACGCTCGGCGCCGCCGTACTGGCCGTGCTCGTCGCCGTCCGCCAGGGCGGCGGTCAGCCGATCGAGACCGCGACCGAGCTGACTCCGACCGGCTCGGTACCGATCGACCTCTCGCTCTACATCGACGGCTTCGCCGCGCTGGTCGCAGTCCTGGTCGGGGTCGTCGCCACCTGCGTACAGATCTACTCGACGGCGTACCTCCGCGAGGACCCGCGCTACCCGTCGTATGCCGCTCTGGTCTCACTGTTCACCTCCGCGATGCTGCTCGTCGTCTACTCCGGCGACCTGATGGTGCTGCTGGTCGGCTGGGAGGTCATGGGCATCTGCTCGTACTTCCTGGTCGGCCACTACTGGGAGACCGAGGCGGCCCGCTCCGCCTCCCTGAAGGCCTTCCTCGTCACCAAGCTCGGTGACGTCCCCTTCCTGATCGGCCTGTTCGCGCTCGCCACCGACGCCGGCTCCTTCCAGATCACGAAGATCCTGGGCACCGTCGCCGCGGGCGGGCTCGACCACCCGACGCTGATCGCACTGCTCCTGCTCGCCGGAGTCGCGGGCAAGTCCGCGCAGTTCCCGCTGCACACCTGGCTCCCCGACGCCATGGCGGGCCCCACCCCGGTCTCCGCGCTGATCCACGCCGCGACGATGGTCGCCGCCGGTGTCTACTTCGTCGCCCGCCTCCTCCCGGTCTTCGCGGCCTCCGGCGCCGCGCTGGTGGTCATGGCCGTCATGGCGGCCGTCACGATGGTCGGCTCCGGCCTCGCCGCTCTCGCCCAGGACGACATCAAGCGGGTGCTCGCCTACTCCACGATCGGACAGCTCGGTTACATGACCGGCGCCCTGGCCGTCGGCGACCGCGGCGCCGCCGTCTTCCACCTCCTGTCCCACGGCGCCTTCAAGGCGCTCCTGTTCCTCGGCGCGGGCGTGATCATCCACGCCGCCGGTACGAACTCCCTGGCCGCCATGTCCCGGATGGACGACCTGGCCAAGCGCATCCCCGACGCCTTCTGGACGATGACGATCGCGCTGCTCGCGCTCGCCGCGATCCCGCCGTTCGCCGGCTTCTTCTCCAAGGAAGCCGTCCTCGTCGCCGCCGAGCAGACCGCGACCGGCCACTCGGAGTTCGCTCCCAGCAGCGCCGGCTGGGTGGTGCTGGTCGCCGGCGTGCTGACCGCCCTGCTCACCGCCGCCTACGCCACCCGGCTGTGGCTGATGGCCTTCCGCGGCCGGGGCGCGGCCGCACCCCACCACGGCAAGGAGCCCGTCGCCATGACCGGCGTGCTGTGGCTGCTCGCGATCCCGACGATCGGCCTCGGCCTCGCGGCCGACTCCCTCGCCGACTGGTTCGACGGCAGGGAACTCAGCCCGACCCTGGTCACCTCGGTCCTCGGCACGGGTGCAGCGGTCATCGGCGTGGTGCTCACCTACGCCCTCTGGCAGCGCGCCACGGCCAAGGCCGCCACGAGCGGATACGGAGCGGGCCTGTCCGCGTCCGCCGCCGCCGCGGAGTCCGCCGCCGAGACCCCCGAGGTCGCCGAGGTCACCCACGACCACCCCGCCGTCCCGGTGGGCGCCGCCCCCGACCCCGGCAAGGCGCTCCTCGGCCCGCTGCACCGCCACGCGGCCGACGGCTTCCACCTCGACGCCGTCTACGACCGGCTCTTCGTCCGCCCCGTCCGCGCGGCGGCAAGCCTGGTCCGCTTCCTCGACCGCGAGGTCGTCGACACGTACGTCCGCGGCGCGGGCACCGGCACCCGGCTGCTCGGCAGCCTCGTACGCCGTGCCCAGACCGGCAACGTGCAGAGCTACCTGAGCGCCCTGCTCGCCGGCGCCGTGGTCCTGGCGATCGCCACCGCCGTCCTCGCCAACGTCAACGCCGGATCGTGAGCCGTGAGTCAGCCGTGATTGATATCAGCCCGTCCGTGATGCAGTTCCTTCTGGCGTTCGTCGTGGCCGCACCGCTCCTCGGCGCCGCCGCGGCCCTCCTGCCGGCCCCGCCCGGCCTCAAGGGCCGCAGCCCCGAACAGGCCGTGCTCCGCCACGCAGTGACCGTGACCGGCGTCATCCTCGCCGCGGCGATCGCCCTCGCCCTGGGCTTCGACCACGACGCCCCGTCCCGCTTCCAGGCGACGACGGACATCAGCTGGATCCAGGCGCTGAACGTCCGGATCCACCTCGGCATCGACGGCATCTCGCTCCCCCTCCTCCTGATGACCGCGCTGCTGTTCTTCCTCTGCGCGCTCTACAGCTACTTCAAGTTCCCCGAGGGCCCCTCCCCGAAGGCCTTCGTCGCGCTGCTCCTCGTCCTCGAATCCGGCACCCTCGCGACCTTCGCCGTCCTCGACCTGCTGCTCTTCTTCCTCGCCTTCGAGATGGTCCTCATCCCGATGTACTTCCTCATCGCCCGCTGGGGCGGTGCTCAGCGGCAGGCCTCCGCCTGGAAGTTCATCCTCTACACCCTCCTCGGCTCCGTCGTCATGCTGCTCGGTCTGCTGCTGATCGGACTGAAAAGCGGCACTTTCGACATGGTGACACTCGCCTCTGACAACGGCCGCGAACTGTCCCACACCACCCAGCTCCTGGCCGTCCTCACCATCGGCCTCGGCCTCGCCGTCAAGACCCCGATGTGGCCGCTGCACAGCTGGCTGCCGGACGCGCACACCGCCGCGCCCACCGTCGGCTCCGTCCTGCTGGCCGGCGTCCTGCTCAAGATGGGCACGTACGGGTTCGTCCGCATCCTGCTCCCCATCACCCCCGACGGCATGGCCACCTTCGCCCCCTACCTGGGCGCCTTCGCCGCCGTCGGCATCGTCTACGGATCCCTCGCCTGCCTCGCACTGGCCCGCAAGGGGAACAAGGGCGACCTCAAGCGCCTCATCGCGTACTCCTCCGTCGGCCACATGGGCTTCGTGCTCCTCGGCATCGCGTCCATGACCCCCACCGGCGTCAACGGCGCGCTCTTCGCCAACATCGCCCACGGCCTGATCACCGGCCTCCTCTTCTTCCTGGTCGGCGCCCTCAAGGACCGCTACGGCACCGCCGACCTCGACACCCTCGCCGGAGCCACCGGCGCCGCCCTCTACGGCCGCGCCCCCCGCCTCGGCGCCCTCCTCGCCTTCGCCGCCGTCGCTTCCCTCGGCCTGCCCGGCCTGGCCGGTTTCTGGGGCGAGATGCTGTCCCTCTTCGGCGCCTTCGACCCCGCCGAGGGGCTGTCCCGCCCGGCCTTCCTCACCTACACCGCCATCGGAGCGTTCGGCACCCTGCTCACCGCCGCCTACCTCCTGATCGTCGTACGGCGCGTCTGCATGGGCGACCCGAAGACCGGCCCCGAGCTCGCCGTCGCCGACATCCAGCGCTACGAGTTCGCCGCCTGGACCCCGCTCGCCGCCCTCACCGTCCTCGCCGGCCTGTGGCCCGCGGTCCTCCTCGGCCTCACCGACCCGGCCGTCCAGAAGCTCCTCGCAGGAGGCAACGCATGACGGCGCTCACGGCCCTCGCCGCCGAGACCCCCAGCCTGGTCCAGTCCGTCGACTGGCTCGCCCTCGCGCCCGTCGTGATCACCGCCGCCGTCGGCCTGGCCGTCCTGATCGCCGACCTCTTCGTGCCCGAGCGCGCCAAGCCCGCCCTCGGCTGGGTCTCCGTCGCCGGCCTCGCCGCCGCGACCGCCACCCTGCTGCCGCTGCGCGCCGGCGACCGCACCACCTTCTGCCTCACCACCGACCCGGCCGCCTGCAGCTACGTCGCCGACCACTTCACGCTCGTCATCCAGTTCCTGGTGCTGGCCGGCGCCCTGGTCACCGCCCTGCTGTCGGTCACCGCCGTCCGCGACGCGCGCATGCCGGCCGGCGAGTACTGGTTCCTGCTGCTCTCGTCCGCCTCCGGCGCCGCCCTGCTGCCCGCCTCCCGCGACCTCGCCACCCTGATCGTCGCCCTCGAAGTCGCATCGCTGCCCGCCTTCGCCCTGGTCGGCATGCGCCGCGGCGACCGGCTCTCCTCCGAGGCCGCCCTCAAGTTCTTCCTCTCCTCCGTCACGGCCACCGCCGTGTCGCTGATGGGCGTCAGCTTCGTCTACGGCGCCACCGGCTCCCTGCACCTCACCCAGATCGCGGACCGTCTCGAAGACGTCCCCGGGCAGCTCGACACCCTCGCCATGGCCGGCGTCGCGCTCACCCTGGTCGGCTTCGCCTTCAAGACGGCGGCCGTCCCTTTCCACTTCTGGGTCCCCGACACCTACGTCGGCGCCCCCCTGCCCGTCGCCGGGTACCTCTCGGTGATCGGGAAGGCCGTCGGCTTCACCGGCCTCATCCTCGTCACGGTGATCGCCTTTCCGGCGTACTCCGAGATCTGGGGCCCGGCCCTGGCCGTCCTCGCCGCGCTCACCATGACCGTGGGCAATGCCGCCGCTCTGCGGCAGTCCGCGGACCGCACGAACAGTGCCGTACGGCTGCTCGCCTGGTCCTCGGTCGGCCAGGCTGGCTACCTGCTGGTACCGATCGCCGCGGCCGCCTACTCCGGCCGCGACCAGATCGGCGCCACCGTCGCCTACGCGCTGATGTACGCCGTCGTGAACCTGGGCGCCTTCGCCTCGGCCGCGCTGGTCGCCCGTACGAAGCCGCTGGGCCGGATCAGCGACTACCGAGGCCTGTACGCCGAGCGCCCGCTCGTCGCCCTCTCGCTGGCGTTCTTCCTGCTCTGCCTGGCCGGCCTGCCGCCGGGCATCATCGGTCTCTTCGCCAAGGTCACCGTTTTCCAGTCCGCGGTCGACGCGGGCCTGGGCTGGCTGGCCGTGGTCATGGCGATCAACGTCGTCATCGCCCTCTACTACTACCTGCGGTGGACCGCGCTGCTGTTCCGCATGCCCGAGGGCGCGGCCGAGACCCGCACCAAGGCTCCCTGGCCGGTCACGGCGGCCATCGTGGTCACCGCCGTGACCGCCGTGGTCCTCTCGGGCGCCCCGCAGCTGGTCCTGCGCGTCGCGTCGGGCAGCCTCTTCCCGCAGTAGCCCGTACGGAGTAACGCCCGCCTGGGCCCCGCCGCCCCCGGCATGCGGGCGGCGGGGCGGCCGTGCCCTGGGAACCTGACGCCCTCACCTCGCGTTGACCAGGAAGGGAGGGTCCACTGGACCGTAGGCCCTCGCTCCGGGTCCCCCGCCGCACCACTTGGAGGGCGTACCGTGCACCGCCGGCACAACGGGCTCAAGACCGCCGTACTCCTCGGCGGGCTGTCCGCAATCATCATCGTCATCGGAAGCTTCTTCGGACGGACGGGCCTGATCGTCGCCGTCCTCATCGCCCTCGGGACGAACGCGTACGCGTACTGGAACAGCGACAAGCTGGCTCTACGCGCGATGCGCGCCCGCCCCGTCAGCGAGTTCGAGGCCCCCGCGCTCTACCGCATGGTGCGCGAGCTCTCCACGTCCGCGCGCCAGCCCATGCCCCGCCTCTACATCTCGCCCACCGAGGCGCCCAACGCCTTCGCCACCGGCCGCAACCCGCGAAACGCCGCGGTCTGCTGCACCGAGGGCATCCTGCGCATACTCGACGAGCGTGAACTGCGCGGAGTCATCGGCCACGAGCTCAGCCACGTCTACAACCGCGACATCCTGATCTCGTCGGTCGCCGGAGCCCTCGCCTCGGTGATCATGTTCCTGGTGAACTTCGCCTGGCTGATCCCGGTCGGCCGCTCGAACGACGACGAGGGACCGGGCCTCTTCGGCATGCTGCTGATCATGATCCTGGGCCCATTGGCCGCCTCGGTGATCCAGCTGGCCATCAGCCGCTCCCGCGAGTACGAGGCCGACGCGTCCGGCGCCCAGCTCACCGGGGACCCGCTCGCCCTCGCGAGCGCCCTGCGCAAGCTCGACGCGGGCACCAAGCAGCTCCCGCTGCCCCCGGAACCCCGCCTGGAGACGGCGAGCCACATGATGATCGCCAACCCGTTCCGCCCGGGCGAAGGTCTTTCTAAGATGTTCTCGACACACCCCCCGATGGCCGAGCGCATCGCCCGGCTCGAACAGATGGCAGGACGCCGACAGTGAAGACCATTCTGAACGTCATCTGGCTCATCCTCAGCGGCATCTGGCTGTTCCTGGGCTACGTCCTCGCGGGTGTGCTGCTCTGCATCACCATCATCGGCATCCCCTTCGGCATCGCCGCCTTCCGCATCGCCGTCTACGCCCTGTGGCCCTTCGGGTACACCACGGTCGAGCGCCGCGACGCGGGCGCCGCCTCCTGCATCGGCAACGTCCTGTGGCTCGTCCTGGCGGGCTGGTGGCTGGCCATCGGCCACATCGTCACCGGACTCGCGCTGTGCGTCACGATCATCGGCATCCCGTTCGGCATCGCCAACTTCAAGATGGTCCCGCTCTCCCTGCTCCCGCTGGGCCGCGAAATCGTCCCGACGGACGCTCCGTTCGCCTCCCGCTGACCACGCCCGGCCTGCGGGGCCAGGCCGAGGGCCACGACGGCGAGCAGCTGCGCGAAGCCGTCCTCGACCGAGTTGTCCACAGGCCGAGCGGGCTGTCGGTGGGGTGCGTCACCATGAACGCATGAACGAGACCGAACAGTTGCTGGAGCAAGTCGCAGACCGTGTGCGCAACTCCGCGCACGCGCAGGGAAAGCCCCTGCCGGCACCGCCGGCCACCGGGGAGATCGCCCACGCCGAAGGCATACTCGGCTTCACGCTGCCGCCGCTGCTCACCGCTCTCTACACCCGCGTGGGCGACGGCGGATTCGGCCCGGAGCACGGAGTGCTGTCGCTGGGTCAGGCCGTCCGGACGTATGAGGCGCAGCGCGCGTCCGGGTGGCGCTGGCCGGAGGGCGTGCTGCCGATAGCCGACTTCGGCTGCGCCATGTACGCATGCGTGGACTGCCACTCCGAGACCGCCCAGGTCCTGCTGTTCGACCCGAATCCAGGGGAGCCCGACCTCGCATGGTCCATCGACACCCCGAGTCTGGCCGGCTGGCTCCGCGGCTGGCTGGACGGCACCGCCTGGTTCTGCGAGGAGTCCGGCCTGGGGGAGGAGACCGACCTGGAACTGGCTCCCTGGGCCGAGTTCAGATCCCGGATCTGAACCGCCGGCGCACATCGTAGGCCAGCGCGCCGACCGCCAGCACCGCCGCACCCGCGACCGCTGACGCGAGGGGCAGCGCGCAGGCCAGCACCACACAGCCGGACAGCCCGACCGCTGCCACGGCCCGGCCCTTGACACCTGAACCGAGTGTCCACGCTGAGGCGTTCGCGATCGCGTAGTAGGCCAGCACTCCGAAGGAGGAGAAACCGATCGCGCCCCGCAGGTCGGCGGTGGCCGCGAGCACCGCCACGACCGCGCCCACTGCCAGCTCGGCATGGTGCGGCACCTGATGCCGGGGATGTACGGCGGCCAGGGTGCGGGGCAGATGGCCGTCCCGGGCCATCGCCAAGGCCGTCCGAGAGACCCCGAGGACGAGGGCCAGCAGCGAGCCCAGCGCGGCCAGGGCCGCGCCCACCCCGACGACCGGGGCCAATTCGGGCCGGCCGGCCGCCCGGACCGCGTCGGCCAGCGGGGCAGAGGACCCCGCCAGCCCGTCGGCGCCGAGCACCGACAGAGCCGCCACCGCCACGGCGGCGTACACCAGCAGCGCGATCCCCAGCGCGAGCGGCACCGCCCTGGGGATCGTCCGCTCCGGGTCACGCACCTCCTCGCCCAGGGTGGTGATCCGGGCGTAGCCCGCGAAGGCGAAGAACAGCAGCCCGGCCCCCTGCAACAGTCCGACCGCACCCCAGCCCCCGCCGCCGAGCCGCCCGGCGTCGGCGGCCTCGGAGGACAGGCACACCACGACCACGCCGGCCAGCACCGCGAGGACGGCCGCCACGATCAGCCGGGTCAGCCGGGCGGACTTCTGCACGCCGCCGTAGCCTGCGGCCGTCAGCGCCACCACCGCGGCGACGGCCACCGCATGCTGCTGCCCGGGCCAGACGTACGCTCCGACGGTCAGTGCCATCGCCGCGCAGGAGGCCGTCTTGCCGACCACGAACCCCCAGCCCGCCAGATAACCCCAGAAGGGTCCGAGCCGCTCGCGTCCGTAGACGTACGTGCCGCCGGAGAGCGGGTACCGGGCGGCCAGCCGCGCCGAGGAGTGCGCGTTGCAGTAGGCCACCAGGGCCGCCAGCGCGAGGGCCGCGAGGAGCGCGCCGCCCGCCGCGCGTGCCGCAGGCGCGAGGGCGGCGAAGATCCCGGCGCCGACCATCGCACCGAGCCCGACCACGACCGCGTCGGAGACTCCCAGGCTGCGCTTCAACTCGTTGGTCACGGGGCGGAGGGTAACCGCCCTAGATGACGCCTTCCCGGCCGGGGAGCGGCATCCGCCCCAGCTCCCACCCCTCCAGGGCGGTCAGACAGGCATGGTCGAGATGGCGCAGCCCGCTCAGATCGAGCCGCACAGGCTTCCCGTGCGGAAGTGCGTCCAGGGCGTCGAGCAGCTTGGGCAGCCTCAGGAAGCTGGCGTTGCCCACGACCCGCACGCACAGCTCGCCGTCCTCCCACACCTCCTCGATGTGCACGTGGGAGGTCTCCCAGGCCGCCTTGGCGACGGCGAGCCCCAGGCCGACCAGCACTCCCTCGAAGAGATTGGTGGCAACGATCGCGGAGGCCGTGACCACCAGCACCACCGCCTCGCCCCGGTGCGTCCGCCACAGCGCGGCCACCGCCCGGGCGGGCAGCAGCTTCCAGCCCGCGTGCAGCAGCACCCCGGCCAGCGCGGCGAGCGGTACGGCCTCCAGGACCTGGGGGAAGGCCACGGCGAAGAGCAGCAGCCAGCCGCCGTGCAGCACCCGGGCCGCCCGGGTGCGCGCCCCGGCCTCCACATTGGCGGCGCTGCGCACGATGACGGCGGTCATCGGCAGCGCCCCGAGCAGCCCGCACACGCTGTTGCCCACGCCCTGGGCGATGAGTTCCCGGTCGTACTCGGTCCTCGGCCCGTCGTGCATGCGGTCCACGGCGGCGGCACTGAACAGCGTCTCGGCGGAGGCGATCAGCGCGAGCGCGATCACGGTTCCCACCGCCCCGAAGGAGGCCAGCACGCCGAAGTCGCCCCAGGAGGGTGGGGACACCGCTTCCAGTACCCCCGTCACCCGAACCTTCTCCACGGGCAACCGCAGCAGGGCCGCCACCGCGGTGGCGGCCGCCACCCCCACCAGCGCGCCGGGTACGAGTCGCACCCGCGCAGGCATCCGGCGCCACAGGGACAAGACGGCGATGGTCCCGGCCCCGAGTGCCACAGCGGCCCAGTCGGCCTGCGTCCCGAGCTCGTGCACCCCGCCCAGCTTGGCCAGGGTCTGCCCCGGAGCCTCCACGCCGCCCAGCGCGTAGAGCTGCCCGGAGATCAGCACCAGCCCGATCCCGGCCAGCATCCCGTGCACAACGGCGACGGAGATCGCCCGGAACCACCGCCCGAGCCGCAGCACCCCCATGCCCAGCTGCACCACCCCGGCGGCCAGCACCAGTATCCCGAGCGCGGGCAGACCGTACGCCCGCACCGCCTCGTAGACCAGCACGGTGAGCCCGGCCGCGGGCCCGCTCACCTGCAGCGAGCTACCCCGGAACCACCCGGTGACCAGCCCTCCGACCACGCCGGTGACGATCCCGAGCTCGGCCGGCACCCCGGAGGCGACGGCCACCCCCACGCAGAGAGGTAGCGCGACCAGCGCGACGACGACAGACGCCCCGAAGTCTTCGCGAAACGTGCCGGCCCCAGGCATGCGAGAACCCCCTGCCACGCGGTGGATGGATGCCCCACTCACCTTGCCGGGCGCACTCATGCCGCCCAAGTGCCCACAGAGGCCCGCGATGGCGCACGCGCCGCTCACGCCCCGCACACACCCCCGCAACCCCCGCAACCGCCGCGGCCCGGCGGTCCGTGAGGACCGCCGGGCCGGCGTGCGGGCAGGTCCGCGACCTGGGTCAGCGGTAGTTCACGAACTGGATCGCGAAGTCCAGGTCCTTGCCCTTGAGCAGCGCCTGGACCTCCTGGAGGTCGTCACGGCTCTTGGAGCTGACGCGCAGCTCCTCGCCCTGGACCTGGGCCTTGACGCCCTTGGGACCCTCGTCCCGGATGATCTTCGCGACCTTCTTGGCGTTCTCCTGGGAGATGCCCTCCTCGATCGTGGCGAAGATCTTGTACTCCTTGCCGGACAGCTGCGGCTCGCCGGCGTCCAGCGCCTTGAGCGAGATCCCGCGCTTGACCAGCTTGGTCTCGAAGACGTCGAGGACGGCCTTGACGCGCTCCTCGGAGTTCGCCTCCATCAGGATCTTCTCGCCGGACCAGGCGATCGTGGCGCCGGTGCCCTTGAAGTCGTAGCGCTGCGAGAGCTCCTTGGCGGCCTGGTTGAGGGCGTTGTCGACCTCCTGCCGCTCGACCTTCGAGACGATGTCGAAACTGGAGTCGGCCATGTGGTGTGGCTCCTTGAAGTCGGTTGTGATGGCCCCGGAGGGCGCGGCCGGACGTCCCCGGCCCGCTCCGCAAAGCCTAGCCACCGCACCCACCCGCAGCGCTGATCAATCCGGTGGCGAAGCACCCCCGGTCATCAGGTATCGTTTACGTCGTTGCCACAGAGCACCGCCCCAAAGCGGCCTCACCGGCAACATCTCATGGCGATGTGCCCGAGTGGCCAATGGGAGCGGACTGTAAATCCGTCGGCTTAGCCTACCCAGGTTCGAATCCTGGCGTCGCCACGCGATGTGAGACCCCCGTTACTTGTAGCGGGGGTCTTCTCGCATCCCGTCGTACTGCTCGGAAAACCGGTGGGCACGAGCGCCGCGCGCGGGCATGCTGACGGCATGATCAGCATTCGAAAGGCCGATGCCGCGTAAGCCCGTCTCGCAGGTCCGTGCGGGCCTGCCCCGAAAAGCACGCCGTGGGGACGACCGGGCCGTCGTCTCCGGGCTCTCCGCCAAGGCCGTCGCCGAGATCGCCCGCATCGAGCGCCGGGCCTACGAGCCGGGCGCGGCCCGCAAGGCTCTGCGGGACTGGCGCGAGCTGGTCCACGCGCCGGGGCCCCTGGTGATATATCCGCGGTGGTTCCACGAGTGCCCGTGCTGTGCCCCTGCCTGGGGCGGAGACCCCCGGGAGACCCTGGAGGCCATCTGCCACGGCCTCTCGCGCAGGTCGGCGCGCGAGCTGCGCGCCGTGCTCGCGCCGCTCGACGAGCGGTTCCTCGCGCGCACCCTCAACGATCCGTACGCCGCGCCGCGTGATCGGTGGTGGCGCCGGCGGCTGGAGACTCCGTGAGTGCCGCCTTCCAGGACCAGGACGTGCGGCGCGGGAGGGCGGGCAGTGCCACGCGGCCCGCCGACCAGAGCAGGACCTCGGTGGGCGGACCCTGCGGGGCATCCGGGAAGAGGCGGGCCAGGACCGGCGCGCACAGGCCGGGCGGGGGCCGCCAGGGCAGCCCGAGACCCTGGGCGATGTCATACGTGTGGAGCAGCAGTTCCGCCACGCCCATCGCCGCGAAGCCCCCCGGATCGCAGGGCCCCCAGTGCCAAGCCCGGTCCGACGGGCCGGCGGCCGTGATCGCCGAGCTCAGCAGGCGGGCGCTCGCCGATACCACCACCAGCACCTCGGCCGGGGGCGCGCCCGGGCGGACACGCAGGTCCAGGGGCAGGTACCCCGACGGCGCGCGGGAGGCCACCTGGGCGGCGTACGCCGTGAGGTCGTGCGCGATGTGGGCCGCGGTCGTCCAGCAGGACCAGTCGAGGGAACCGGCCGGCACCTGCCAGTCCAGGCCGGTGTGCGGCCCGAGGGCGGCTGCCGCTTCGGCTGCCGCCAGTTCGACGTCCTGGCCCGTCATCGACCGCATCATCGGGGTCTCCTGTTCGTTCACCAGGGGTGAAATGGACATTTGACACGCGGGGGAAAGCAGGCGGCGGAGTGCTCGCCGCCCTGCTCGGCGCCGGGATTCCGGCCCTGGTGGGAGCGGCGCTCCACGCGGACACGGGGAAGCCCTACCAGGAGACCCGACTCTACTTCGGCACCGAGCGCCCCGACGGCCGGGAACCGGTCGGAGAGCGGGAGTTCATGCGGTTCCTGGACCGAGAGATCACCCCCGCCTTTCCCGAGGGGCTGACCGTCCACGACGGGTACGGCCAGTGGCGGGGCCGGGACGGCAAGAGCATCCGCGAAACCTCGTACGAGGTGGTGCTGCTGTACCCCGAGAAGGAGGCCGACGAGCGTGACGCGCGCATCGAGCGGATCCGCAAGGCGTACGAGGACCAGTACCGGCAGGACTCGGTCGGGCGGTCCGACGACAAGGTGACCGCCGAGTTCTGACCGGGCCGATGGCCTGTCAGTTGCCCGCAACGTCCTTGACGGCCACGGTGACCGGCGTCGAACCGGAGGTCAGCTCCAAGGTCAGGCCCGCCGTCGCCGGCGTCTCGACCAGCTCGGCGAGCACCGCCGCCACGTCGTCGCGGGGCACGGACCCGCGGCCCGTGTGGGCCTCCAGGCGGACCAGACCCGTACCGGCGTCGTCGATCAGCGATCCGGGGCGCAGGATCGTCCACTCCAGCCCCAGCCGGGTCCGGAGGTGGTCGTCGGCCTCGCCCTTGGCCCGCAGGTAGACGTCGAAGACGTCATCGCCCTCGTGGTGCGCGTCCGCGCCCATCGAAGAGACCATCAGGAAGCGCCGTACGCGTGCACGTTCGGCCGCGTCGGCGAACAGCACCGCCGCGCCCCGGTCCACGGTGTCCTTGCGCTCGACTCCGCTGCCGGGACCCGCGCCGGCGGCGAAGACCGCCACGTCCGCGCCGTGCAGAATGCCCGCAACGTGTTCGACCGTGGCCGATTCCAGATCGCACAGCACCGGTTCGGCGCCGGCCTCTCTGAGGTCGTCGCCCTGTGCCGGGTCGCGGATGATGCCCGCGACCTCGTACCCGCGCACGGCGAGCAGGCGCTCCAGCCGCAGCGCGATCTGACCGTGTCCACCCGCGATGACGATGCGCATGACCCGACCGTACGACGAGCCGGGCGCCCACGCCCGCGAACGCCGGGCGCACCTTCAGGGTCCGGGCTCCGTACGGCCCTGTCGGGGCAGGTCCAGAGCCACCGCGACGGCGGAGTCGCAGTACTCCCGGACGGCACTCGTACGGGCTACCACCCGCCCGCGGTGGATCACGATCCTGCTGTACGCGAGGGAGAGCACGGCCGCGATCCGGTCCCCGCGCACGGCGAGCAGCTCCGCCGGGAAACCGGCCTCCACCCGCACCTCCGGCAGGCCCATGGCCTCGCGGGCGGCGGAGCTGACCGATTCGTAGGCCTCGCCCGGCCGGAGCCCGCCCTGGGAGGCCAGCAGGTACGCGGCCTCCAGCGGGTCGCCGCGGCCGACCGGGTTCCCGGCGTCGCGCAGCGCACCGCTGCCGGCCGTGACCCGTACGCCCGCGGTCCGCAGCAGGCGTACGGGGGCGGTGCGCAGGCCTCGGCGTTCCAGGGCCGCGCAGTCGCCCTGGGGCAGGCAGGTCACCCGTAGGCCTGCCGCGGCCAGCTGGTCGGCCGCGCGGGCGGCCACGTCCAGCGGAAGCCGGGAGAGGCCGCCGCAGGGCCCGATGGTCACCCCGGGGCGCAGCCCGCCGGCCATCGCGGCGAGCCGGGACAGGCGGGCGGGGTCGTCACCGTCCGTGTGCAGGTCCACGGGACAGCCGTGCTCGGCGGCGAGCTCCAGGACGGCTTCGAGGAAGCCCGTCGGGTCGGGGTCCAGGTCGGGGCATCCGCCGATCACGGAGGCGCCCATCTTGACCGCGTCCCGCAGCATCGCCAGTCCGTCGGCGCCGGCCACCCCGGTCAGCAGCCGGGGCACGGCCACGGTGGTCAGGTCGGTGAGTCCGCGCAGTGATCGGCGGGCCTGGAGCACGGCCTCCATGGGGCCGAGGCCGTGCACGTCGCCGATCCGGACGTGCGAGCGCACGGCGGTGGCGCCGTGCCCGAGCTGGAGCAGGGCCGCTTCGGTGGCGCGGCGCTGGACCTCGTCGGGGGTGTAGGAGACGGGCCCTTCGCCGTCGGCGGTCAGGGCGGTGTCCCCGTGGGCGTGGGGCTCGGCGGGGGCGGGCAGCAGCAGGTAGCCGCTGAGGTCCACGCGGGAGAGGGCGGGGGCCGGGAGGCTGCCCGCGGTGCCCACGGCCTGGATCCGGCCGCTGCTGAGGCGCACGTCGACGGTCCGGCCGTCGGTGAGGCGGGCCCCGGCGAGCAGCAGGGTGGCGGCCTCGGCGGCGGCCGCGTTCCCGGCCCCGCGCAAGGGCGCGCGGTTCCGGGAGGGGCCGTGTGCGGGTCCGTGGCCTCCGCTCTCGCCGCGGCCGCTGTGGGGGGAGTGGGACGGCTGCTGCGGCTGGCTTTCGGACATCGCGCTCCTGCGGTGGCTCGGGCGGTTCCTGGGCCCTGGCCGCGACCTACGGCCCAAGATCACGCAGCGTGCTCAGAGCCTAGGGCGCGCGGCAGCCCGCTTCAGGGAAGAGCGCAATAGTCGTACCGGTGTGGTGCGCGTGCGCTTCGGCGCCCGCGCGTGCGCCCCGGTGGCGTCGGCCGCTCCGACCGGGCGCCGTCCGGTCGGTGGGTTGGTCGGGTCTACGTGCGCCCGCGGCGTGACCCCGCTCACAATCTGGGGCGGAAGTGGCCGGATAGGGCTCCGCGCTCTGATCGACAAAGGCTTCCGAACCCCCTCGGAGCCCGGTCCCCGCAAAGGATTTGGGCGATCGGCAGGCAACCGTGTAATGTCTTCATCGCTCGCCCCAATAGCTCAGTCGGTAGAGCGTCTCCATGGTAAGGAGAAGGTCTGCGGTTCGATTCCGCATTGGGGCTCTGGTGAGAGAGGTTCCCCACCCTCGGGTGGGGAGCGGATCACATCAAAGCGGCGTAGCTCAGTCGGTAGAGCAAGCGGCTCATAATCGCTGTGTCACCGGTTCAAGTCCGGTCGCCGCTACACACAGTAGCCGATTGCGGGGTCGGTCTCCCGGTCGGCTACTCTTGTATGCGTTCATCCGTCCCAATTTCCGTCAAGGAGCACTCACGTGGCTGCCACCGACGTCCGCCCGAAGATCACGCTGGCCTGCGTGGAGTGCAAGGAGCGGAACTACATCACCAAGAAGAACCGGCGTAACAACCCGGACCGTCTTGAGATGAAGAAGCACTGCCCGCGCTGCAACTCGCACACCGCGCACCGCGAGACCCGCTGACCCCAGCGAAGTCTCGTACACAGGCACCGTCATGAGGTCGTCCCCTTCATTGGGGGCGGCCTTGTGTCGTTTTCGCGCTCCGCACCTGTGGCGCATGCCTCACCTGTTTTTGTGTCTTTCGTGTCCCTTCATCAGGAGGTAGTGAGTCATGGCTCTCGACCAGTCCTTCGTGGGGCGGAGCTACCCGCCCACCGATCCGTACGAGGTCGGCCGGGAGAAGATCCGCGAATTCGCGGTAGCGGTGGGTGACGCCAATCCCGTCTACACCGACCCCGAAGCCGCCAAGTCTTACGGCTACTCCGATGTGATCGCTCCGCCGACTTTTGTATTCGCGATCACTTTCGCGGCGGCGGGTCAGGTCGTCGAGGACCCGCAGCTCGGGCTGGACTACAGCCGCGTCGTGCACGGCGACCAGAAGTTCGCGTACTCCCGCCCCGTGCGCGCCGGTGACCGGCTTTCGGTGACCTCCACCATCGAGGCCGTGAAGTCCCTTGCGGGCAACGACATCATCGACATCCGCGGCGAGGTCCACGACGAGACCGGCGAGCACGTGGTGACGGCGTGGACGAAGCTCGTCTCCCGCGCCCCCGAGGAGGCCTGACATGGCAGCGCAGATCCAGTACGCCGACGTCGAGGTCGGCTCCGAGCTGCCGGCGGCGTCCTTCCCCGTGACGCGCGCCACGCTCGTCCGCTACGCCGGTGCCTCGGGTGACTTCAACCCGATCCACTGGAACGAGAAGTTCGCCAAGGAGGTCGGACTGCCGGACGTGATCGCGCACGGCATGTTCACCATGGCCGAGGCGATCCGCGTGGTCACCGACTGGGTCGGCGACCCGGGCGCGGTGGTCGAGTACGGCGTCCGCTTCACCAAGCCGGTCGTGGTCCCGAACGACGACCAGGGCGGCCTGATCGAGGTCACGGCCAAGGTCGCGGCCAAGCTGGACGACAACCGCGTCCGGGTCGACCTGACGGCCATGAGCGCCGGCCAGAAGGTGCTGGGCATGTCCCGCGCCGTGGTCGAACTGGCGTAAGGGCGGGCGGGCGCCTGGCCTTCGGGCCGGGCGCTGGGCCCTGGGCGCCGGGCGCTGGGCGTTCGGGGCCGGGTGTCGGGCTCGAGTCGAGTGTCGGGGCGGACGCCTGGCCTCGTCGAGCGGCGGGGCGGGGGCTTCGGGGGGCGGGGCCTCAACCGGGCGGGGTCAGGGATGCGGGGCGGGGTCATGGTGGGCTGCCACCCCCGGACCGAATCAGGGACGTGGGGCGGGGGCTTCGGGCGGGTTGCTGTCCTTGGGCGGTGGCAGGGATGCGGGGCGGGGGCTTCGGGCGGGCTGCTGTCCCTGGGCGGCGTCAGGGACGTGGGTTGGTGGCTTCGGGTGGGCTGCTGTCCTTGGGCGGGATCAGGGTGGTGGGTTGGTGGCTTCGGGTGGGCTGCTGTCCTTGGGCGGTGGCAGGGATGCGGGGCGGTGGCTTCGGGGGCGGGACGTCCACGGGGGCGGCATCAGAGATGTGGTGCGGGGGCTTCGGGCGGGTTGTTGCCCTTGGGCGGGATCAGGGAGGGGCTGGGGGTTTCCCGTCCGTCCCATCGTCTTCCGGGTCGGGCCGGTCCCTCAAG